>SKLD01000139.1 GCA_007123395.1 Opitutales bacterium | reverse complement strand
GGTCGCTGCAATACCGGCAGCGGAAAAGACGACCCGAGAACGTCGCGCGGCGGCTAAATCGGACCGTCGGCTTCAGCCGATGCCCGCGGATGAGTGCCGCGTTCCCGCCGTATCGACGGCTGAAGCCGTCGGTCCTGTGGGCTGCCGCGATGTGGCGGGAAATCCGTTTGGCGTCGGTGCGGGCACCGGGAATGCGCGGGGTTTCGGCCGTTCCGGTATCGGGCGCTGAAGCAGCCCGAGAACGTCGCGCGTCGGACGTAGGCGCGGCGCTCCTCACCCCGCGTAGGGGGCGGGGGCGTAGCCGCGCACGCCGGGCGCGCACACGAAGATCGAGCCGGCGTTTTCGGCGGCGGTTCCTTCGGCGCTCCTTTTGAGATTGGCCGTGGTAATGTAGAGGCGGTCGAGGCCGGGGCCGCCGAAGGTGCAGGAGGTGACGTTGGGCGCGGGCACCTCGATCCACTCCATGAGTTCGCCGGTGGAGTGTCCCCAGCAGCCCACGCCGGAACCGCCGAACTGGGCGATCCAGAGGTTACCCTCTTGGTCAATAGTCATGCCGTCGGGACGGCCAAGGTGCTCCGGGATATTCACGACCGTGCGTTCGTTCGCGATCTCGCCTGTCTCGATGTCGTAGTCGAAAGCGCGCACACGGCGCGTGGGGGTGTCGATGTAGTAGAAAATGTGCCCGTCGCGGCACCACGCCAGTCCGTTGGAAATGGATACGCTTTCGATCAGGGTGCTGACGGAGTGGTCGTGGGCGAGGGAATACAGCTTGCCGACTTCCGGCTCGCCCTTGAGGCCCATCGTGCCGGCGATGAACCTCCCCCGCGGGTCGCACTTGCCGTCATTGAAGCGGACGTTTGGGCCGATGCCGGGAGGGTGGGCGAGGTCGGTGGTTTCGCCGCTTTCCGGATCGAAAGCGGCAAAGCGGTCTTTCAGGGCAAGGACGAGTCCGCCGCCGCGCCGCGGGGCGAGCGCGCCGACCATGTCGCCGACCGGCCAACGGTCGATGCCGAGAGCCTTACCGTCGCCTCCGGCGCGCACGCGCCCGATCAATTCGCCGAGGATGTCGACATACCAGAGAGCACCGTCGATCCATGCCGGACCCTCGCCGAGCTTGGTGTCGACGCGGGCGAATAATTCAGCCTTTGCGGATTGCATGGCGCTTTCCTACGTGTGCGTATGGCGATGGCAACCGCATTCGGCGCCGCTCTACGCAAAACGCGGGGCAAGGGCCTCGTGCGCCTCGCGCAGGAGCGCCTCGGTTGTCTCCCATTTGATGCAGGCGTCGGTGATGGATTGACCGTAGACCAGATTACCGGCCGGGCGGGGGAAGGGCTGGTTGCCTTCCCGCAGGTTGCTTTCGAGCATGAGACCGATGACCGGGCTCCGCGGGTTGCCGGAGGCTTGCGCGATGACTTCGCGGAAGACGTCGGCCTGACGGTTGTGGTCTTTGGCGCTGTTGGCGTGGCTGCAATCGACCATGATGGCGGGGATGCAGCCGCGGTCGCGAAGGCGCGCCGCCGTCTTGGTGACGCTCGCGGCATCATAGTTTGTGCCACTCTCGCCGCCGCGCAGGATGATGTGCGCGTTGGGGTTGCCGCGCGTGGTAATGGCGCTGGCGAGGCCTTGGTGGCTGATGCCAAGGAAAGTCTGGGGCTGCGCCGCCGCCTTGATGGCGTTGATCGCGACCTCGATGTTTCCGCTGGTCGAGTTTTTGAAACCGAGGGGCATGGAGAGACCGCTCGCCATTTGCCGGTGCGTCTGCGATTCGGTCGTGCGCGCGCCGATGGCGGACCAGCAGACGAGGTCTGCGATGTATTGCGGCGTGATGGGGTCGAGCAGCTCCGTGCCGGTCGGGAGGCCGAGGCGCAGCACATCGAGCAGAAAACGGCGTGCCGCCTTCAGGCCCTCGGGAATGTTGCAGGTGCCGTCGAGACCGGGGTCCATAATCAGCCCCTTCCAGCCCACCGTTGTGCGCGGTTTCTCGAAATAGACCCGCATGACGAGGTAGATGCGGTCGCCGATCTCCGCCGCGAGCGCGGCGAGGCGCTCGGCGTATTCGCGGCCTGCCTTGGCATCGTGGATCGAGCAGGGACCCACCACGACCATGACGCGGCGGTCGTCGCCGAAGATGATGCGGTGCAGCGCCTCGCGGGCACTCACCACCGTTTGCGCGGCGGCGTCGTCGCGCACGATCTCGCGGCCGAGGTACTCCGGCGCGGGCAGAACGGCGGAATCTACGACATTGATGTCGGAAACAAGCGGTGAGGAAAGACTCATGGTATGGGATTTTGCGGGTTCCGAGCGACCGGCTCCGGCGCGCACGGTCGGACCGGTCCATGGAAAAGGGCGGTAGAATGAGACCATCCGTCCCGAGGGCAAGCCCTCTGTCGCCCTGCGCCGTGCCTCTTGGCCCGATCATTGCGGTACACGCCCCTGCAACGCCCGCTCCCCGTCGAACCTGCGGGAAAGATTCGCCACTCCCCTTCGGGGTATTTTTTTTTGAACAAACTGGATTTTCTGGCATGACTGCCAACCTGCGTCACCAATGATCCCAATTTCAGCATTTCAGCGTTTCAGAATTTCAGCTTTTCGATTCCATTTCATTCCCGGGCAATGAGCGCGGCTATTGAGCACAATGCATGAAGGCATGGAGTTTATCTTCGTCCTCACCACGGTGGAGACCGAATTGGGCGGGATTGCCCGCAGCGTTCCCGCTTTGGCCGCCGCCGTGGCGCGGACCGGTGTGCCAACGCGTGTGCTGGCTGTCAGCGCGCCCAGCATGACCGTCGGCCCTGACTCGTTTCCCGGATGCACCGTACGGTTTTGCAGTGACCGTGCGGACGCGCGCAAGACGTTGCGCCGGTGGACTGAGGAAGCGTCTTCCGGCTGCATCCTCTACCATGCCGGCGTTTGGGATCCGCTAAATCACTTCGTCGCCGCGTCGGGGCGCCGCCGCCGCCTTCCCTTTATCGCCTCGCCCCGCAGCATGCTGGATCCTTGGGCACTTGCCCACCGCAAGTGGAAAAAGCGACTCGCGTGGTGGCTCTACGCCCGGCGTGACTTGCATGGCGCGGCGGCTGTGCATGCTACGGCGGATCTGGAATCCGGATATATCCGCGCGGCGGGCTACCGTGGCCCGGTCTTTGTCGTGCCCAACGGCATTGCCTTTCCGGATCGGTCGCCGTCCCGGCTGGAGAAAGGCGGGGGCATGCCCAAACGCCTTTTGTTCCTCTCCCGAATCCACGAAAAGAAAGGGATTCCCGATTTGATCGAAGCTTTCGCGCGCAACGCCCCGCCCGACTGGGAACTCATCATCGCGGGAAATGACGACGGGGGCCACGAAGGGGTATGCCGGGCCCTTGCCGCCCGCCAAGCCAACGCCGGACAAATTCACTTCCACGGGCCCGTTTCCGACACGGCCAAATGGAACCTCTATGCCTCCAGCGATCTTTTTGTCCTGCCGTCTTATTCCGAGAACTTCGGCATTGTGGTGGGCGAGGCGCTTGCCGCGGGTCTACCTGTCATCACGACGACGGCGACGCCATGGGAAGATCTTGTTCGCCGTCGTTGCGGCTGGTGCGTTCCAACCGGGGCCGGGCCGCTTGCCAAAGTCCTTCGGGAAGCCCTCTCCCTTTCTCCCGACGAACGCAAGGCCATGGGTGACCGCGGCGCCCGGTGGGTCCGTCAAGAGTTCGCATGGCCGCGCGTCGGCGAGGACTTTGTTCGCGCCGTGCGCGGTATCGCGGCTCAATAAACGATAGATAATTACTAAATACGAGAGCTTTTGACGGAAGAGCTTGGCCCGGCCCCGCCGGGCCGGATTATCTCGAATGACCTAATGGCTTGTTCTGAATAAAAAAGAATGCTCTCACAAAGGCGCGAGAGCACAAAGGATGAAACAGGTTCCGAGCGAAGCGACATCATTCAACTGGAGAGTTGTGGTTGATACATCGATCTAACTCCATCGAGCTTGTAGATCTGGTTTGTTGGAGAGTGTTTACGAGGTTTGAGGAGGCGAGGGCATACCGGAGTCAAGGGAACTGTTTTCTCTCCCCGCATGAGCCACCGGGGATTTGACTGGGCGCGAAAGGTCTCACTGCATGCGTTTGAGGCCGTCTTCGATTTCGGCGGAGATTCTTTCAAAGACCTCTTCGAACGGTCCCATGCCATCGATCTTCGTGACGCTGTGGCGCTGGTTGTATTTCTGGATGACGGGGACGGTCTTCATCTCGTGCTCTTGCAGGCGCTTCACAATTTTCGAGGTGCTGCTGTCATAGGGCATGCGCCGGTCGGTCTTGCTGCGTTCATCGAGCCGGCGGATGAGTTCGAGCGTGGGCACCTCGATCTCGATGATCTTGGAGATGGAAGAGTTGTGTTTTCTGAGCAGTCCGTCGAGAATGTAGGACTGCACGAGCGTGCGCGGAAAGCCTTTGAAGATGAATCCCTTTACATCGCGCGGGTTGCGCAGGCGTTCTTCGATGAGCGGGACGACGATCTCATCAGGGACGAGCTGGCCGCTCTCATACAGCTCCTTGACCCGTTTTCCCGTCTCCGTCCCGGCGGCGATCTCGGCTTCGAGCATGGGTCCGGTGGCGACGTATTCCAGTCCGTGGCGTTCGGCGAGGGCGCGGCCCTGTGAGCCGCGTCCGGAGCCCGGGTACCCGAAAACCACGACATTGTAGAGCCGTTTGCTCAGCTCGCCGCGAAGAATATCCACGATGTCGGCGTTGACCTCGTCGATGGTTTTGGTCGCGTCGACCTCGTGGTGGAGGCCCTTTTCTTTGTAGAAGCGCAGAACCGGGACGGTCTTTTCGTTGTATTCACGCAGGCGGTTGCGGATGACTTTCTCGTTGTCGTCACTGCGCCCGGAGCTTTGCCCCCGCTTGAGAAGACGGTCGACGGATACCTCCTCGGGCACCTGCAGGTTGATCAGGCAGGTGAGGGAGGTGTTCAGTTTGATCATGAGCCCCTCAAGGATGTAGGCTTGGATGTAGGTCCGGGGAAATCCGTCGAAGAGAAACCCGTCGGCATTCGGGTTGTTTGTGATCGTTTTCTCGATGATTTGGACGATGATTTCGTCCGGCACGAGTCCACCCGAAGCGATAATGCTCTCGGCTTCCTTGCCGAGGGCGGTGCCGTCGGCCAGTTCTTTGCGTAGCAGATCACCGGTCGAGATATAGAAAAGGTTGTATTGGCGGATCAATCGTTCGGATTGGGTGCCTTTGCCCGCGCCGGGCGGGCCGAAGAGCGCGATATTAAGCATCGGGTACGGTGGTTCGGGATGGATTGTGTATAAGCGGATTCTGTTGTTAGGCGAAAATTGTAGAAGTTGGGCTAATTGTTCAATAGGATTTTCGCACTTTTGCGCTTTCGCTTTGCCCACAGTGCGGCGCGAAGCGCCCGCCCGAACCTGTCTGCGTCCGGTGAAGGGAAGCAATCAAAGGTGCTGTGGGAGGTCGACCCTGTGTTCGCCGGGCGCTAGGACTTCGCCCGTGGGAACGACAAGGACTTCCGCGGGCGCCGCGATATCGACGCGCAACTTCCCGTTGTCGTGCGCGGCCTCCAGCCGGATCTCGCCGCGCGGGTGGGGGACGGCGGCGGACACCGCGCGCAATGTGCCGGGATGCGGGTCGAGGAGACAGCGCTCCCACCCGTTTGCCGACGGGTCCGGCACAAGTCCGGCAACGGTATGCACCAGTTCGATGTCGGGCATGACTCCCCAGCCGTGGCAGTCGCTGCGCGGGCTTGTGTTGTCGCTCTCAGGCCACGTTGTGATTCCTCCGGTTTCCATCATCCCGAACCAATGCCGGAACAGGCGGAAGACGCTTGCATGGGCGCGGCAGCGCCGCAGTGCCTCCGCGAGGTGCGCCCGGTAGTAGAGCGTGCCCGGCTGGATGACCCCCGGCGCTTCGAGTGCCCCGGTGAGGACGGCGGCGGCTTCGGCATCCGGCCAGAATCCGGCAAGGGCCGCCTGCACCTGCGTGTGAACGCTGAAGGTGGCCGCCGTGGGCGTGTCTGCGAGACGCCCGGTCCGCGGGTCGCGGCAGATGGCGAGGGCCTTCAACAGGGCGGCCTTCGCTTGTTGCCAATGCGGGGCGAACGAGGCGCGTCCGGCGAAGGTTTCCAAGGCCGCCATCCAGCCGCAGGCTTCGGCGAGGAGCGCGGCGGCGGCCGTCGAGCCGCCGTCGGTGTCCTGCGGAGCGCAGCCCGCCGTGAAGCCCTCGGCCCAGTCGAAGAAGAGCGGCTCTCCGACGTATCCGGGTAACCCGTCGGAGCGTCGGCGGGCGAGAAACCATTCGAGGATTGCGCGCGCCTGCGGGAGAAACGGGGCGATCGCCTCCGCGCGGCCCCGGTAGATGCGGAAATCCTCGAGCATGCCGATCCATTGGAGGCTGTATGTCGCGATCACCTGACGAAAGGACGACGGCGCGTGGCTCGGCAGGAGACCGGGGGGCATGGGCGAGGCCGCGAGATCGCGGATGGCCTTGAGGGCGAGGCGCTCTTCGCCCGCAAGAAGGTAGTGGTGCCGCGCCTGGATGCGGGCGTCTCCGGAAAATTGCGCCTGTTCCCAACCGGGGCAGTCGAAAAACGTTTCGTGGGCGCAGGCGCGCGCCGTATCCAGATTTATGCGACGGAGTCGGTCCCAAGGGCGCTTGTCGGTATCGGCCACGTCAATACGCAGGGCCGGTTGGATTGGAAAGCCCGTGCGCCCGATACGGGGCGGATCGATTTGCAGAGGCTCACCGCCCGTATGCACCTCCACAACAAGATAGCGGAAAGCGCGGATCCAAGGGGGCGACCACGTCCGCCCCTTGCCGCCGTCGCACGTCATACGGTCGGCTTGGCCGGGAAGCGTGCATCCGTCGATGCAATCACGGTCGCCCTTTTGTCCGTCTTCACGGACCGGGGCTTCGCTCCATGTCAGCCGGATACCGCTGCCCGCTCCGCCGCACCAACGGATTTCGGGATTAGCCGTCAGGACAACGCCGGCGTCGTAGACAAACCGCGCCTGTTCATGCGGTGCGAGGCGGATCGATGAGTCCACGGCATGGCTCCATGCGCCGTCTGCGAACAGCCGCCGCCAGGAATGCGGCACGGCTGTCATGGGAGGAAGCGGTTCATCGACAAGGCGGCAGCCGAGCGGGCGGTTGCCCCATGGATTTGCGTCCGTCTCGGATGAAACTGGCTCCGCCCGCAGCCAGGCGGAGTCGTCGAAATCCGGTTCCCGCCAGCCCCACGGATGTTCTGCGGCGGCGAATGCCTCTCCCCAGCCGATTGCGCGGTGGCCGGTCAAACGCTTCTCTCCGGAGTCCGCGAAAGGAGTGCGGCTGGTATCCGGAAAACAACGCCACGCGTCTTCCCGCACGCCCGCTCCGGCCGCAAGGAAGAAGGCTGGGCCGCCCACCTGTCCCTTTCCGGCGTAGGGACCCCAATGGATTACCTCGGCCGCCAGCAGGTGAGTGCCTTCCCTAAGGCCATGCTGACGGATTTCCATAACGCCCCATTGCTCCCGCGCGGCGCGGGATGGACCCGCTGCGATCTCGCGCCGCCCGTCCAGCCACACGCGGACGCGTTGGCTCGCTGTCACATGGAGCGTCGGCGGAGCGTCCCCCATAGCACCGGTCTCAATCTTTTGCCGGAAAAGGACAATCGAGAAAGCGTCCCGCGGAGTGCCGGGACACCACAGGCCCCGGCTGTTTCTGGCTGGATGGTCGGGATGCATTGCGCGGACGGAGTGGAGCGGAGCGCGGTTCATCCGCCGCAGGATGCGGATCGGGGCGCTATTGATAGAGCCACCACTGGCGGCTTTCGGCTTGGAAGGCGCGGGCCTGCCGGGCCCAGCGCTCGACGAAGCCGCTGACGTCGGCGTCGGCGCCGCGTGTTGTGATTTCTTCCCACCAATCGCTGTCGCCGACGTGCTTGAGGAAAAGCTCACGCTGGGCGCGTGTCGCCGCAGAGAAGGGATTGCGGTCGGCCCACTCGCAGGCGAGCGCCATCATGTGGAAACTGACCTCCGTCGGGCGGAGGGCTTCCCAGTCGTCGACAAACACATACACGCCGCGCCGCGTCTGGCCGTTCTCATCGAAACGAATGACGCGGAATTCGAGTCCGGGAATATTCCGGGCGGTGAGGGCGCGCGCGATTGCCTCGGGCGAACGCCCCGAAAACTGCAGGAGCCGGAAGGGGTGGAGGGTGCCGTAGCCGTGACGGAAGTTACCGAGTTGCGTGCCGAGACCCGTCATGCTGTAGCCCATGGCGGCGGAGAGGTCGGGGATGGCGGGGGACGTCGGAATCCAGCGCAGGCCGGTATCCGTCCACATCATGTCGCGGGTCCATCCGCGCATGGGGATGACCGTGAGGTTGCCGCGTCGGCGGATGTTGTCGGGGACATCGAGGACACCGGGCTTTTCTTTCGACATGCGGGCGAGTTCTCCGATCGTTAGGCCGTGGACATACGGCACGCGGAACGCGCCCACATAGCTCATCCAGCGCTCTTCGAGGGGCGGCCCGTCAACCTTGAGACCGCCGATCGGGTTGGGGCGGTCGAGGACGATGACCTCTTTGCCCGCCTTGAAGCACTCCTCGATGACATAGCGCATGCAGCTCACGTAGGTGTAGCTGCGCACGCCGAGATCCTGCAGGTCCACAACCATCACGTCGATCCGGTCGAGCATTTCGCGGGTGGGCCGCCGGTAGCGCCCGTAGAGTGAGAAAACGGGCAGGCCGGTGCGCTCGTCGATGCGGTCGTCGACAGGAACATTGGCGCGTTCGTCGCCGTAAATCCCGTGCTCCGGACCGAAGAGGGCGACGAGGTTGACCCGCGGATCGCGGTGCAGCACATGAATGGTGGAGACACCGTCGCGGTTGACCCCCGCCGGGTTCGTGAGGAGACCGACCCGCTTGCCTGCGAGTGGCGCGAACCCTCCCTCGGCGAGGACGTCGATGCCCAAATGAATGCGCTGCGCTTGTGCGGGTGCCGCCATCCAACAAAAGAGCGCGACCGCGAGTGCCGGCCGGAGAGCCGCGCGAAAAAGAAAGGAGGATACCAAGTGTGTTCTGCGCACGTGCGGATTGCGTCACAGCGGGACTGCGGGGTTCAAGCACAAAAGGCGCGGAACCATGGCGGCCCTTTTTCTTCCGGTGCGAATAGGCGAAATATTTATCTATGGGATATTATTATGCGTGTAATTATTTAATTCAGAGATAATTATTAAATAGTCATTTCTGGGATTAATTTATTGACGGCATCGATGACGGCGCATGCAGATGTTTTGTCGGCGGCAGATTCGTCATGGCTCCGACCGTGAGATTATTGGACCCGAAGGGAGGCGGGGGCTCCTCCGCTTCAACAAGAAAATCGAGCCCGAAGATTGTCACGGACAGTCGCGCGGCTGTTCCCGACACGTAGCCGCGGCGGTGGGTGCGTGCCATATTGAGGTGCTGTAGTATTTTTGCAGTAAACAGAACGTGAATCCACACGGGCCGTTTTCCGGCGATACAGACTCATATGTGATAGAGATTCGCCTTGGCGTTGAAAGGGCATCGCACCCAATGCAGTTCATGCCCAACGCGTTCACATTTCTTTGCTTAATCTGATTTTGCCATTGCGTGTAACCACTGGCGCGCGCAGGCGAGGGCCTCTTCCCCTTCGGGCGAAGGCACCGGTTTGGGCGCGCGCTTGCGCCGGAAGCGCAGACCCTCGTCCCCGCTTAGCACCGCCTCCACAAAGGCTCTC
>SKLD01000535.1 GCA_007123395.1 Opitutales bacterium | reverse complement strand
GCGTCCGTGAAAAAGGTTTCCAGCGGCAGTCGCTCGTCGAGGATGCGAAGGTCGTGGAGTTCGTCGCGCAGGGCGCGCATGCGCTCCGGGTCGAGGCGGCCGACGGCTTCGCCGCGTTCGGGAAAGCCCGTGACGAGACGGTCTTCGACGAGGCGGTCGCGGGCGTAGGCCATGAAGTCGGGCGTCATCTTCGGGTTGCGCGCGGCGATGGCGGCGAAGGCAGGGGCGGGGTCGCCCTCAATGAAGTCCGTCCAACCGCGGATGGAGGCGTCGACAAAGCGCTGCACGATATCGGGGCGCGCCTCCGCGAAGTCGCGGCGGCAGTAGATCCCGTGGTAGGGGTTGAAGCCGGTGTCCGCCAGCCGCAGAACGCGCACCTCCGCGCCGTGTTTCTCCATGTAGTAGGGCTCGTTGGTGACGAGGCACTGCTGGATGAAGCGCGGGTCGGCGAGAAACCGGTCCATCCCGAAGTCGTGGGGAATGATGTCGAGCGTGATGTTGTATTTGCGTTGCACATACGCGATCCACGCGAGGCCGGGGACGGCCATGACACGGCGTCCGTCGAGGTCTTCGACCGTTTGCGCGGGATCGTCGGCGTGCAGGAGGATGCCCTGCGGGTCGTGCTGCAGCGTGGCCATGACCATGACGACGGGCATGCCCCGCTTGGCGAAGGTCATGACGGTGTCGGCGCGGTTCATGGCGAAGTGCGCGCGCCGACTCAGCACCTTCTGCACGGACATGGCGTTGGGGCCGCCTTCGAGGATTTCCACGTCGAGCCCCGCCTCGCGGTAGTAGCCTTTCTCGAGGGCTTGGTAGAAGCCGCCGTGCTCCGGCTGCGCGAACCAGTCGGTTTGCAGGACGATGCGGAACGGATTCTCCGGTGTGGGCTCGGCGGGGCCGTCGCCCGCCTTTCCGCAGCCGGCGATGAGGAGTGTGAGGGCTGTTGCGGCGAGCCGTCCCGCCGCCGCTGTCAGAGCGGATTGAAATCGGTGTCGAGTGAGTCGTGCCATTTGCGCAGGAGGATACGTTTGAGAAGAAGGACGGTGCCGACAAAGAGAAAGCCGAGGATGCAGCACAGGAGGGTCGCGGCGAAGATGCCGGGGGTGTTCACCGACGATTTGTAGATGAGAATCATAAATCCAAGACCGCCGCCGCGTGCCGTGCTGCCGGCAAAGATTTCGCCCGTCACCGAGCCGATGACGGCGAGGGTGGCGGCGATTTTGGTCCCCGTGAAAAAGTGGGGCAGCGATGCCGGGACGCGCAGGTAAAACAATTCCTGCCATGGGCGCGCCTTGTAGAGGCGGAACAGCTCGACTTGCTGCGACGGCACGGAGTGCAGGCCCGCCACGGTGCTCGCCACGACCGGGAAAAAACCAATGAGAAAGGCAATGGCTGCGACCGAGGGCAGTCCGGCGTCGAGCCATGTGACGATGATCGCGGCGGTCGCAATGATCGGCACCATCTGCATGAAAATCACATAGGGATAAAGCCCGATACGAAGGACACGGAAGGCCGCGATGAGGAGACTGAGAGCGAAACCCAGCCCCACGGCGGCGCTGAAACCGGTGAGCGATCCCTTGGCCGTGGCGAGGGCGGCGCGGGTGAGGGTGTCGCGGTCGTCGCGCAGCGCGGCGAGAACCTCGTGCGGGGCGGGCAGGGTGTAAGCGGGCAGGCCGAAGGCGTGTTTCACGGCATACCACAGGGCCAGCAGCCCCGCGCCGAAGAGCAGCGGCCATCCGATGTATTCGCGCCATGTGCCCGTCGAGTTCATCGTGCGAGGATGTTGTGCATGCGGCGCGTGGCCTCGGCCACGGCGTCATGGAACTCGTCGCTTTCGCGCAGCGCGAGCGTGCGCTCGCGGGGCAGATCGACGGGGATGATCGTTTCGACACGGGCCGGGTCCGCCGCAAGGACGAGGATGCGGTCGGCCAGAAACACGGCTTCGGTCACGGAGTGGGTCACGAAAAACGCCGACCACCCCTCGCGCCGGTGCAGGGCAAGCAGGTCCTCGTTGAGCCGGTTGCGCGTGATGGCGTCGAGCGCGCCGAAGGGCTCGTCGAGGAGGAGGACGTCGGGTGAGAGACTCAGGGCGCGGGCGAGCGAGACGCGCATTTTCATGCCGCCGGAAAGTTGGCGGGGGTGGTAGCGCCCTGCCGCGCCCAGCCCGAGTTCGGCGGCGAGCCGCTCCGCCGTCTTCCGCCGCCGCGCGAGGGGTTCGCCGCGGAGGCGGAGGGGAAGCTCGATGTTGGCGAGGACGGTGAGCCACGGCAGCAGGGTCGCTTCCTGGAATATAAAGGCGAGTTCCGGGCGGGCGTCGTCCGACTGTATGCCAAACCGGATTTCTCCGCCGCTCGGTTGGCTGAGGCCCGCGACCATGCGCAGAAAGGTTGTTTTGCCGCATCCACTCGGCCCGATGACGCTGATAAACTCGCCGGGCGCCGCCCTTAGGTCGAGCCCGTCGAGCACGAGCGGTCCCGCGCCGAATCGCTTCGACACTTGGCTAAACTCGATTTCCGGAGCTTTCGACATCATGAAAACGGCGGATTCTGCGGAGGCTCACCGCCATGGCAAACCGCATCGCAGCGGTCCGCGTCGGCAGGCACCGGAATTCTTTTCGAATAATCCTTTGCATTCGGCGGAAAACCTTTCAACGGTGGGAAACGATTGCTGCTTTGGCCGTTCATTAGATCGGCTAATGGCCTTGCGCCGCATGTCCTCGGTCACTCGCCACCGGGACGCACAGACATTATGTCTTTTGCAGGAAGCAAACATAAGAATTCACTGGAAGCGGAACGCCATGGCGTTGCGTTCTTTTCCGGAATCCGCCTGCCGCGGGCCGCGAAGCGATCCCGCAGATGTGTGGAGACAAACCAACCGAAAATCGAATAACAATGGAACAAAACTACGGCAAAAACCCAACGACGGTCCGTGCAACGGATCACTACAAGTCGGAATACGTAAAGTCGTTCGTCGACAAATGGGACGAACTCATCAACTGGGAAGCCCGCGCCGAAAGCGAGGGCGATTTCTTCATCCGCGAACTGAAAAAACGCGGCAAAAAGCGCGTCCTCGATGTGGCCACAGGCACGGGATTCCACTCCGTGCGTCTCGTGCAGGAGGGCTTTGATGTGACCAGCGCCGACGGCAGCATGGAAATGCTTGGAAAGGCCTTTGACAACAGTCGCCGCCGCGGCCACATCCTGCGCACGGTCCACGCCGACTGGCGCTGGCTCAACCGTGATGTGCATAATAAATTCGATGCCGTCATCTGCTTGGGCAACAGCTTCACGCATCTCTTTTCCGAGCGTGACCGGCGCAAGGCGCTCGCCGAATTTTACGCTGCCCTGCGGCATGACGGCATTCTGATTCTCGACCAGCGCAACTACGATGCAATCCTCGACAACGGGTTTTCCTCCAAGCACACGTATTACTATTGTGGTGACAATGTGAGCGCGGAACCGGAGCACGTGGATGACGGCCTGGCGCGCTTTTGTTATACATTTCCGGACAAGTCCCAATACCACCTGAATATGTTTCCCCTGCGCGCGTCCTATGTGACCCGCCTGATGAAAGAGGTTGGGTTCCAGCAGGTTTCGACTTACGGGGATTTTCAGGAAACCTACAGGCAGGATGACCCTGATTTTTTTATTCACATCGCAGAAAAGGAATACCCGAAGGAAGAACCGGAGGAGGAAAAGCAATCATGAACAGCAATGTAGTTGAAGTCACCAAAGAATATTACGACAGCTCCGACGCGGATAATTTTTATTTTCACGTCTGGGGTGGCGAGGATATCCACATCGGGCTCTACGCGAGCGATTCGGAGCCGATCGCGGACGCAAGTGTGCGTACGGTCGCGACAATGGCCGAACGGCTTTCGCACCTGCCCTCCGGCGCGCGGGTGCTCGACGTCGGTGCGGGCTACGGGGGCGCGGGGCGTTATTTGGCGCGCAAGCACGGTTTTCATGTCACTTGCCTCAACCTCAGCCTCGCGCAAAACGAGCGCAACCGGCAGATGAACCAAGAGCAGAATCTCGCCGATAAGGTCGATGTCATTGATGGAGACTTCGAGAATCTGCCATTTGAAGCAGACACTTTCGACGCCGTGTGGTCGCAAGACGCAATCCTGCACAGCGGTAACCGCAAACGCGTGTTTGAGGAGATCGACCGTGTCCTTAGATCGGGCGGGGAGATCGTGCTCACCGACCCAATGCAGAAAAGCGGGGTCGATAAAGAGGCGTTGCGCCCCGTTCTCGATCGCATCCACTTGGAATCCATGGGCAGCGTGGCCGATTACAAAGCCTTTGCCGCGGATCTGGGCTGGAGTTTGCGAAGCGTCGACCTGCACAATCACCAGCTCGTGGACCACTATTCCCGTGTCCTCGCCGAACTCCGCAGGCGGGAAAACAGCCTCCGTGAGCATTGCAGCGCGGAGTATATGGAACGGATGCAAAAGGGCCTCGCCCACTGGATCGAAGCCGGCAAGCAAGGCCGCCTCGAGTGGGGGATCTTGCATTTCCGTAAAGGATGAGCCACCGTTCGCGCGCATGACGATGAGCGGGCGCGGCAATGAAACTCCGGAGTTTTGTCCGGTCTGCGGGGAGGCGCTGCCGCCCCGCGCCCGCATGTGCCGCGCATGCGGGGCCGACGAAGACCACGGCTGGGGCGAGGATGATGCCGGCGGCGCGGCCGATCTTCCGGACGACGACTTTAATTACGACGAGTTTGCCGAACGGGAGTTCGGCGGTGGTGGAAAGCCCGCCGGAATGTCTTCCGGTGTCTGGATCATCCTCATCCTGCTCATCCTCGCCTTCCTCGGCGGATTCGTCCTCTCGCGCTTCTGACGGCCGCGCCGGTGCTGAAGGCCGGTTTCCGTTTTTTGCTCAGCTCGATCATGCCCGATACAAGGTCCATCGCGGTCGGGTCGGGGCCAAGGCCGCCCGAATACGGAAACACAAAGCGAACGGGGAGTAGCTGCCAGACCTAGACCTTGGGTTGGCGCCCGATCACGGGGCGGAGGGGACTTCCACGGTGGCGGAGGCGGATTCGCCGGTGTCTTCGGTCCAGGTGAGTTCGAGGGTGCCGCCGGCGGTGCGGGGATCGACGTGGAAGAGGAGGTAGGGATTGGCGGAAACGGCACGGTGGAAGCGCGCGGAGAGGATTGTCTCGCCGTTGCGGCGGGCTTCGAAGGACTGGATGATGCGTTCGGGCACGACGGTTCCGTCGTCGCGTTCGCGCAGGCCGGTTTCCATGGGGTGGCGGATGAGCGTGCGCACGTCGACCAACTGTCCGGTGCGCACGCGCTGGCTGGCGCGCGCGCGCGGCTGCATGGCGTTGGCGTCGTTGTCTTGGTTGGCCGTGATGCAGCCGCTCACGGTGACGCGGACTTCGCGGGTGCCGGCGAGCCAGTCGCCGGAGCGGGTGCGGGCAAGGGCGACGACGGGCTGGGATTGGTTGAGGCGGATGCGGGTGCTGAGTTCGCCGTTGCCGAGGGCGGGGGTGAGGGAGAATTCCGCGACTTCGGGCGAGGGGTTGCCGGGAGCGAAGATATAGAGGGCCTCGACGGTTTCGTTCTCTCCGCGGCTCTCGGGAAATCTCACGGTGAGGGGCACCGAGCTGCCGTTTTGGGTAACGGTGGGCAGATCGAGTTCGAGCGCACCCGCGCGCGGCTCCGCACCGTCGAGCAGCGCGACGGCCTCGGGGATGCGCTCCCAGCGGGCATCCGCCGCCGCGGCGGCGAGAAAGAGGATGGCCGCGAAAAGGCCGATTACGCGCCTGAGCGGATGCGGTGCCCCGGATGGCGGCGCGGAGAGACGGGTTGTGTACGGGTGGGTCATGCTACGGGGAAAGGATACTTTCGGGCGTGGTTTATTTCAATTGGACGGTTTCGTGTTCAGGTGGCGTCGCGCAGGCGCACGGGGCCGCGGATGGCAAGGGCCGCGCCCGCGAAGATCCCCGCGATGGCGAGGACGGAGGCGACGGCGAGGGTGGATAGTCCGCTCAGGCCTTGGCCGACGGAACAGCCCATGGCGAGGGCACCGCCGATGCCCATGAGGGTGCCGCCGGAAATGGCGCGGAGCATATCGTGGGGATTGTCGAAGCCGCGCAGCTCGAAGTCGCGGGATACGAGGGAGGCGGCGAGGGCACCGGCCAGCACGCCGCCGACAACCGCCACGCCGAACTGCAGGGAGATGCCGGTGGAGAGCATGAGGTATTGGATACTGTCGCCGATCGGGGCGACGAAGGTGAGGCTTTCGACGGGCACGGGATCGAAATCGTCGGCTCCGAAGTGGCCCGTGACGATCCAGCCGGCGGGGACGAGCAGCCCGATCAAGACCCCGCCCGCAACTTGTTTCGGTGCCTTGCGCAGGCCGAGGGGCCCGAGGGCGATTGCGGCGAGGCCTAATCCGACGGCGAGTCCAGGGAAAAGGCGTGCAGGCGCTTCCGCCCATCCGGCGGAGAGGAGCGCGCCGTCGAGACTCGGCGTAACCCATTGTAGACTGACGGCACCAAAGCCGCTGATCCAGAGGCGGGCGGGGGCGAGGATTCCCGTGAGGGCGGCGAAGGCGCTCACGCCAAGGCAGAGGAGAACGAGGAGGGAGCGCAGGTTGCCGTCGGCCAAGAGAACGAGGGCGCGCGACCCGCATCCCCGCGCGGCCATCATCCCGTAGCCGAAGAGCACGCCACCGAGCGGAACGACCCACCACGAAAAGGTGGGTTGGAGGTAGATGGAGTCGCCGGACGTGAACGCTCCGAACAGCGCCGCCGCCTGCGTCGCGGTCACGGCCGTGCCCATGGCAAGGAGAAACGCTGCCGCACGGCGCGGCCGGGCCTCGCCCCACCATTCTCGCAGGCCGCCGGAGAGGCAGAACTCCATGCGCTGCGCGATGGCACCATAGAGGAGGCCGATGCCGAATCCGGCCCACAAAATGACTGTGGTGTGTTCCACGGGCAGCCGATTGTTTTGAAAAGTCCGGGACTTTCGATAATTGAGAGTTACTAGGCCGGACGGGTGCCCCAGGTGTCTTGCGCGATGGCCGCGTACCATGCCTCGGCGTAGGCCGCTTCCCGACTGCGGAACGCAGGGGTCGCCTCCATCGGGCTAACGCCGCCGGAACCGGGGACCTCCCGCAGCTCGCCGTCGTGGACCTCGTAAACGTTGGCGACGGTGATCCCGTAGTCGGGAGCGATAACGCTGTAGCAGGTGTTGGCCCACCCCGGTTCGGCGATGGGGTCGAGCCCGGCAAGCTCGGCGGCAATGGCGCGTGCCACCGCTTTCGCCTGGCTGTTGGCGACAAACCCGGATTTCGGCATGGGCGCGGCCTCCGTGGCGTCGCCGATCACGTAAATATCCTCGGCCCGGCGGGCACGGAAGGTCGCCGGGTCGACCGGAACCCAGCCGGTCTCGTCCGTGACTCCCGCCCGTTCCGCGATGATGCCCGCCTTCTGCGGCGGGACGACGTTGAGGACGTCGGCCTTGTGGATCGTGCCGAACTCCGTTTCCACTTCCAGCTTGTCGGCGTCCACGCGCATGACGCGTCCGTCATCGGAGCGGCCTACCCATTCGATGCGGTCGCCGTAGTTGTCCCGCCAGCCTTGCTGAAAGAGGCCTTGCTTCGAGAAAACGTCCTTGGCGTCGAGCAAGAGCACCTTGGAGCGGGGCTTGTGCGTTTTCATGTAGTGGGCAATCATGCTCACGCGCTCATACGGACCGGGCGGGCAGCGGTAGGGGTTTTCAGGCGCGACGAGGATGAATGTGCCCCCGTCTTCCATCGCCTCCAGTTGACGGCGCAACAGATGGGTCTGGGGACCGGCCTTCCACGCGTGAGGCGCTTTTTGCGAGGCCGCCTCGTCGTAGCCCTCCAGCGCCCCCCAGCGGAAATCTATCCCCGGCGACAGCACGAGGCGGTCCCAGGGAAGTTCGCTGCCGTCCTCAAGGACGACTTTCTTGCCGGAGACATCGATGTCCTTGGCCATGGCGTGGACGACCCGCACGCCGTAGCGGTCGCGCAACTCGTCGTAGCCGTGCCCGAGCGACTCGAACTCGCGCAGGCCCCCGAGATAGAGGTTGGTGAACGGGCAAGTGTAGTAGCGCTTCGCGGGTTCCACGAGCGTGACGTCCAGGCCGGGCGAAATCCGTTTGAGGTATTTCGCCGCCGTGGCCCCGCCAAAGCCGCCGCCGACCACGACTACCCGGCCGGACCGGGACGACGCGGAGCCGCGGACGGCGGCACCGCCGAAGAGGAGGCCGAGGCCCCCCGTTCCCATGAGCTTGAGTGCGTTTCTACGGTTGAAGGCACCGTGTTTCATCGTTCGTCCGTCTCCTTTCCGGGGTGGTTGTCTTCGGGGCTCAGGTTGGCGAAATACGCGGCCAGAGCTTCGAGTTCTTTGTCGGTGTAGCCTTTGACGAGGCGGGGCATCACCGTTGCTTGCGGCATCTCCCCCTCCTTGAAGGCAAGCAACTGGAGCCGCAGCACGGCTTCGGGCCGTCCCGCGATCGGCGGAATGGCCGTGGCGAGGCGACCGTCCGTGCCGTGGCAGTTCGCGCACGTCATGGCCAGCAGCTCGATGCGGTTGGCAAACGCCGGGTCGCGCGGCGGGGCCGCCGTCGCCTCCGCCTCTTCGGCGGATCCGCCGCTCCACGGGACCAATGCGAGGACCAACGCCGCCGCCACGATGCCGACGGCCAGTACCAAGGCCCCCCGCCATTTCCTTTGTCCGGTCTTCATTGTTTTAATCTAAGGTTTTCGGGGTTGAATACCTAATAATAGACGGAATCTCATCCGGTTTTCCCCTCCCGTCAAGTGGTTTTGCGGCGATCGCCGCCGGTCGAGGCCGCGCGCCACGGCGGTGTCAGGGCCGGTAGTCTACCCGCGCGGATCTTCGACTGCCCGGTACCTCGCCCGCGAGCGGGCTACCACCAAGTCTACACTGTCAAGGAGGTCGACCGGCCGACACGGCGGCGGGCGCTTCATCTGCGCGAGAATACTTGCGCCTTCGCCGCGTTCCAGCCATTCGCTTGAACCCAATGCCCGCCCTTCCGTGAGAAACCGCGCCCGCAGTCGCACCAACTCGTGCGGCTGCAACTCCCCGCCGTCCTTCACTGCCTCCAGCAGCTTCTCCGGGTCGATCCTTGCGCCGCTGCCGTCGCCCTTTGCGCCCGCACCCTTTCCCAGCATCATCAGTCGGTAGCATGCGAGTGCCTCTTGCATATTCTTCGCCGCCGGAAAGCAGGCGGCGAGGGCACTGCAGAGAGTCTCGTTCCCCGCGAGCGCTTCCGTGTAGCCGCACCAGCGGTAGTTCTCCGGTAGATCCGCCAGACCCGCGCGCACCGCGTTCAAGTCGATGTAGGCCGCGATCAGCCCCACCAGCCACGGCGTGTCTTGCACGATCACGCTGCCGAAGCGCTCCGCCCACAAAGTCCCCGCCGTCCCGTGCGCAAGGTTGAACCAGCGCGTGTAGCGTTGCCGCAAGGTACGCATGAACTCCGAGATGTCCCCCATGCGCCGGCGCAAACGCTCCCGCAGGGCTTCCGCCGTCTCCGCATCTCCCTTCTCCAGCGCGTGCTTCAGCTCCTCTGCATTGAGACCGCTCCACTGCGCGCGCGAAGCACCGTAGAGCGCGCGGTAGCGTTGCACCAAGGTGGCGTCGTCGCACTGCCGCGCCGCCGGATCGATGCGCACAAGGATGTGGAAGTGCGTCTCCAGCACACAGTAGGTGATCACCTCCACCCCGCTGAACTCCG
>SKLD01000114.1 GCA_007123395.1 Opitutales bacterium | reverse complement strand
CACCGCGCCGGTTTCCTCGTCGATGACAATGAAGCCTTCGGGCTGCGGCGTGCTCAGGTCGACCGTCGGATCGACGGGCAGCGGGCCGTATTCAACCAACCGGCGTCCCGTGAGCACCCCGGCCACGCCGGCGGCAACCTTCTCCGCGAGGATCTCGTTCATGACGGCGGCCGGGAGCGTGCCCGGCACACCCGCTTCGGTGAAGTCGTAGTCGATCTCACCGATGCCCATGGCGTCCTCGGCTTCGAAGACGACATACTGGCGGATGTTGAAGTGCGCCGTGGACTCGACGACAACGTCGTTGGAGAGGAGACCGGACCCAACGGGGAGGCCCGGGCTGATGCGGTCCGGGTTGAAGGGATCCAACCCCGCGTTGAGCGGCTCGAAGTCGCCGCGCCAGTGGCTGAACCGATGGAACGGGGCCGTATCCGCGACGACGCGGATGACCTCGCCGATGTCGAAGAGCGTGCGGGTGGTGTTGCTCCATCCGCCGCCCGCGCCCTGCACCTGGATGCGTGCGCGGTCGCCGCCAAAACCCGGCTTGAGGGTCACACGGATGTCACCGAACTCGAAGACGGGGGAGATGTTCGTCGTGGAATAGACGGGGATCCCGAGGGTGTCGCCGGTGTGCACGGTGCCGTTCCAGCGCGTCAGCTCCCAGCCCGCGTTCGGGACGGCTTCGTAGGTCACGACCGTGCCCACGGGGAGAACCGTGTCGGCTTCGTAGGGCTCGCCGTCGACCGTGACGAAGAGCGTGCCGCCGGCCACTTGGATGCCCGGTTCGCCTTCGTTCTGGTCTTCCGGCAGCGTCAGCGTGATGTCGCCCGGATCTTCCGGCAGCGGAGGCACAACCTCCGCGAAGGTCGCGCCGAGCGTGAAGTTGTCGATCACAGTCGCTGTGTTCTGGCTGCGCACTTGGATGACATCAATGGCCTCCAAGCTGTGCGTGCCGGGGCGGGCCGAGGTCAGGATCGGCGAAGGCATGTCGGCGGCGGAGGGATTCAACCACGCGTTGATTTCCGTGATGTTGCCTTCCTCATCGGCGACAATCTGCCCGACCAGCAGGTGGTTCATGCCCGCGAGGTCCCCGGTGGTTCCGGCATCGGCGAAGTCCAGCGATGCGCCGGCCGTCTCAAGGATACCTTCGTAGAGCTTGAGGGCGAAGTAAGCGTTCCAATTATTGCCGAAGCGGATGAACAGCTCCATCGGATCGGCATTCGTGCCGATCGTTTCCGGATGCAGGACAACGGAGAAATACATCGTCTCCGTCGGAGGCTCAAGTGGCAGCTCGAGCCAATTGTTCATTTTATCGTTGGGGTCGCCATCTATGAGAACGGAGCGCACGCCGCCTTCGATGCGTTTGCCGTCCGCCACGTCATAGGTGAGGCCGTAGTCCTGCACGACCACCTTGGCGCGGTCGGCCATGTTGATCTCCCAGCCGTCGAAAGCGGGGAAATGCCCCGGCGAGAGCCGCTCGTTGTCAAGGACAAGAGCCTGCCCCGCCAGCGAGGTCGCCAGACCCGCGCCGAGGAGAACCCCGAGGGTCCTCTTCAGGGTGGAGGTTATGGTTTTGGGTGTATTATTCATGTTTTTTTTGGTGTTATACTACAGTTATAACGTTAGTTAGCTCGGATTATGTGAAAAAATCGACCATGCCGAAGGCGAAGGCACACGGGACGGGCGCCGAACATTTCGAGGGGAAATCGAGGGACAAAAGACCCTCCTCCGCCCGCGGATAGCAGTTCGGGCAGATAACGAACAGGGAAACATATTTGGGGAAAGGGAAAATCAAGGCTGTGAAACCTTTTCAAACGTAAGGCCCGCGTGCTGTCAAGAAATAATGAAAAGACTTTGCTCATTGTTGGTGCAACAGGGGTTACGCTTCATTCGTCGTCCGGGGGTTGGAGGGAAAGGGAGAGCCGGGCGAAGGCCGGCTGACCGCTTTCCGGTGCGAGGATAACCTCGCGGCCTTCGATACCGTTACTGCTCCAAAGAGAGGATTCGTCTTCCGTCGCAGGCGCTGACCATTGTTGTAAGTCGGTCGTTACTTCGACAGCGGCGAGAAGATCCGGAGCCCCGGCCCGGATACGATAACGAAAACGCGGGGGATCGCCGGGTTCGACGCGTGGCAGGTCGGCGGATTCGGCTGCGGCGGGGTCAAGACCCATGGCATAGGCCTCGAGGTTGGAGATCCTCAGGGGGCCGTGGCGGGCGGCGGGATGCCTCCGGTCGCCGGGAAGCGAGGTGACGGTGCGCAGCCAACTGTCGTAGCTTGGTTCCGGGGTGGAGAACACGGGGATTTCCCCGGACCAGTCGATGACGACACCGTCTTCGTGACCGCCGAGGGTGAAGACGCGGTGGTCGAGAATGGCCCACGGCGATTCGATGACGGGCCAGTTGACATAGTCGATGGCTTCGCCGTCGATACGGACGGTCGGGATAGTGCCGTCGGGCCAGTCGAGCGAGCGGTTGAATTCCATTTCCATGAGAACACCGTCGTTGCTCGTGT
>SKLD01000113.1 GCA_007123395.1 Opitutales bacterium | reverse complement strand
CGCCCACGACGGAAAGACAGGATTTCGGACTCGCATGGAGGATAGGGCAGCCCGTGGCCGATTCACCCGTGGAACGGTTCGACATCTACCGCTGGGAAGAACCCGATACTCATATCAACGCCACATTCCAGCAACTCGACGAGGCCTACCGCGGAAACATCCTCGCGAAAGCGGGCAAGGAATACTACGAATACGAAGATCCGCGCGGTGATGCCGTCCTTGAGCGCGCCTACTGGTTCACGGTGCAGGCGGTCATGATCAATGGTTGCGGAGAACAGGTGCTCTCCCCTCACAGCCCCCCGGTGTCGGGCGTTCTCCGCGACCGCAGCGGTCCCGGCGAGGTGGGCCAGATTCAGCCCGTTGTGCGGATCAACAAGAGCCGCCCGAGCTTCGACATCCTCGGCGTCTCCGCCCAGACCCTTGAGGAGGAGGACCCCGGCTATGTGAACCTGCGGCTGAGCGTCACCCGCGGACCCGATGATCTCCCGGTGGACGCGGCGGATTTCTACTACGCCTTCGAAGGTCTTATGCAGCCTCTGGCAGAGGCCGAGGACACCCCCATCGGTCCGGTTCCGCCGGGTTACATTTACCTCGGGAGCATCCGCTTCCGTAACCCTGAAGACCAATCGCGTTCACTCGACTACCGCTTCCGCCTGCAGGGAACGCCCAACCAGTATCCTCTCAAGGTGTTCTTCCGCGCCCGGTCGCGGCACGGCGTGCGCAGCGGGTTTGCGGAACGGGTGATCGACACCTCGGCGAACAACATCCGCCATATCATCCACGCCCGCGCACGCCATGAGTACGTGCAGGAGACGCCCGACCCGGACAACCTCCAGCATGTCGCGCAAACCACCCTCGACGGCATGCGGAGGCCATCGTTGGAGTTCAACCTTATCGTGGGTGTGCATACATGGAAACTCTACCGGCGCATCGATTCCGGGCCCATGAGCCTTGTCGGACAGGGCTCGGCCATCGATGAACACGGCGATCCCATCACGCAAAAGATCATCGAGCAGGATCTTGTTCTCATGAATGCCGGGCGGGTTTGTTACTTCCTGCAGATGATCAATGAAAGCGGGTATGCCGACCCGCTCATTGAGCTGGATTGCTTTGACACCACGCCCGTCGAACCGCCCATGGCACCCATGCTCCTGCCCGTGGAACCGCTCACCGGACGACAGGCCCGGCTCACATGGGCGTGTCCGCCGCACGGTGTTTCGCACTTCCACATTGCCGTGGCCACGCCCGGCGGCTTGCCCCCCGAGCGCATTTCGCCGGACCTCGGCCCCTCCTTTGAAACGCGCCTCGATGTCGCCGCCGTCATCGACGGTGAGACGGTGTCGCAGGATTTCCGCGTCTATTCGACCAGCTTTATCTCCGCCTCCGCCGGTCCCGAGCATTCCGTTGTCATCGACGTCGAAGAATCCAAAGATTACCTCTTTTTCGTTGAGGCCGTGCCCGCCATGGGCGAGACCAGCGCGCCCGGAAACACCGTCCGCTTCACATGGACCGACCCGCGCGACGGCGGACCCGACGCCGTTTGGCCCGTGCGACCGCTGCCGGATCTGCGGGATAGCCGCTTTCCAACCCGGCAAGTCACGAGTTCGGGTATCGTCATCGGACGACTGCCTTCCAACGTCGCGGTTCAGAGGGTGGACAATAGAACCGTCATTACGCCGGACGTCGACCCCAACGACCATCTCTTCGCGGAGGAGCTGGGCATTCCCGAAGGCGGAACGCGCCGCGTATTTGGACGCACCATCCTTCCCTGTGTCGTCTACCGCTACCAAGTTCCCAATACTCGGTTTCCTTTGGTCTCGGGTGACGTTTACCAAGTGACCCCCATGCTGCGGGCCATCACCTCGCGCAGTGAGGAAATCGACGGGCAACTGCGGCACGTGGTCTACGATCCATGGTTCCTCATCGATACCAGACCCGCGGGCCGGTATATCTACATCCGGGAAAACCATCCCGTTCTCCACGAAGCTTCCTACCGCTACATCGTCGTTCTCTTCCGCGAAAACGGTGAAATCGAAGCCGTCTTTCCAACCGATACTTTCAACTACATAATCAACTAGCCGCCATGAAAACGCTCTGCCTGTCCATTCTCCTCACCTCGGTCGCTTTCGTCCAAGGTCTCGCCGGCGCGGTGGGGCCGAGGGTCACCGAAACGGAACACGAGTTTTTTGCGTGGGGCGATTTCAACGGCAACGGTATCCGTGATTTTGTGGTCATCGACCGCGCGAGCGGTGCCCTGCGCGTTGCCATCGGAAGCAGGCGCCACGGATTTGCTTCCCTGCAGGCGAACGCCTCCGGAATTCCGGATGTCACCGACGTCGCCGTGGGCCGCTTCTTGAGTGAAGAAGGGGATTCCACCGAGGCCCTCGCCCTCGTCAGTCCGATGGCCAATCGCTGCAACATCATGAACGTCCATAGCAACACGCCAACCTCCGTTTTCTTCGATGGCGTGGGGCCGCGCTTCGTCACGGCGGTGGATCTTCCGGGCGGTT
>SKLD01000484.1 GCA_007123395.1 Opitutales bacterium | reverse complement strand
TCGGGCTGTCGTTTTCAGGCGACGCCGAACCCCTGCTTCTCGAGATCGAATCCATGGACGACGCCGGGGAACGGGCGCTCTTGCAGCGCATGGGCGAGGTCCTCGCCGAGCGCGATCCGGATATCATCGAAGGGCACTACATCTTCAACTTCGACCTCGATTTCCTCGCGCGGCGGGCGAAGCGTCTGCGTGTAGAGCGGCGCTGGGGACGGTTCGGCGCGGAGGCGCGGTTCCGCAAGAGCCGCATCCGCCTCGCCGAACGGTGGGCCGATTTCACGCGCTGCGAGTTGCCGGGGCGCACGGTCTTCGACACATGGATCGCGGTGCAGGTGTGGGACGTGGGCGCGCGCGAGTTGCCCGCCTACGGGCTCAAGGCGGTGGCGGCGCACTTCGGCATCAGCGGGGGCGCGGTGGAGCGCGAATACATCGACGGGGCGGAGATCGAGAATACCTTCCGCGAGGACCGCGCCCGGTTCCGCGCCTACCTTGCGGACGACCTGCGCGAGACGGCGGCGCTGGCCGACCGGCTCCTGCCGACCTACGTGGCGCAGGCGGAGACCTTTCCCATGCTCCTGCAGGAGATCTGCCTGCGCGGGACAGCGCAGAAAGTCGATTCCGTTTTGCTCGACCGCTACTACCACGCGGGGGCCGCGCTGCCCGCCTTTTCGCCCACACGCACCTTTGAGGGCGGGTTTTCAAAGAGCTTCGAGGAAGGGCTCTTCCGCGATGTCCTGCACTTCGACGTCGCCTCGCTCTACCCGAGCCTTCTCCTGCAGATCGGGCGCAACCCGGCCAATGATCACGAGGGCGTATTCATCCCGCTGCTACGCGAGCTGCGGGAGTACCGGCTCAAATACAAGCGCCTCGCGGCGGAGGCGGACGACCCGGCGGAGCGTGCCGAATACGCCGCGCGGCAGGGGAGTTTCAAGATTCTCATCAACTCGTTCTACGGCTACCTCGGCTTCGGCGGAGCGCGCTTTGCCGACAGCGACCTCGCGGCGGAAGTCACGCGACGCGGGCGTGAACTCTTGCAGGGGCTCGTGGAGACTTTCCGCCGTGCCGGATGCAGGGTGTTGGAGGCGGATACCGACGGGCTCTATATACACGCTCCGGAGCGGGACGCAGACGAGTTGTTGCGCGTGGCCGCGGCGGAATTGCCGGACGGGATCGAGCTGGAATTCGGCGGGCGCTATGAGGCAATGTTTTGCTACAAGGCGAAGAACTACGCCCTCTATGACGGCGGGCGCGTGGTCATCCGCGGTTCGGCGCTGCGCTCGCGCGGGATGGAGCGCTTTCTCAAGGACCTCACGCGGGTGTTCGTCTCGTGGATCCTCGGTGCCTCCGACGAATCCCCCGCCGAGAGGGTGAAGGCTTTGCGTGCGGCTCTCGCGGCGCGGGAGGTGCCCGTGGCGGACCTTGCGAAGAGCGAGAACCTCAGCATGGCGCCGGGGGCCTATGCCGCGAAAATGGAGGCGGGCGGCAAGCCGCGCCGCGCTGCCCTTGAGGTCGCCCTGCGCATGGACCCGCCGCCGCGCGTGGGCGAACGCGTGCGCTACTACCTGCGCGAAAAGCGCAAAGGGGAGACGGCGGACTGGCAGCGCGCGGAACCCGTGGACGCCTACGACCCCGCCGCCGCGCCCTATGACGCCCGCGCCTACCTGAAGAAGCTCGACGACTGGTGGAAGCGCTACGGAGGCTTCATCGAGCGCGGGCGCGCGTGAGCAAAGGTGCGGGGTCTGTATTGGAGTTCCGGTCTTTAGCCGGTCCCGGTGCACGCAACCACCGTCCACCCGCCGCCTCCGGCCTGGAGGAGGCCTACGCCCCGGAAGGGGACCGCATGAATGCGGGACTCCAACAGGGTGCTGTCGTCGATTGCTGCGGCTTATAGTGACGCTCGGCGCGGGCGCGGCAGCCGTAGCCGGCCTGCTTCAGCGGCCGGCCCGCGGCGGAATGGATCTACCGGATTGGCGGGCGTTTGCGGCGTCGGTGTGGGTACCGGGCCCACGCTGGGACTTCGACCGTTTCGGGATCGGGCGATGAATCAGCCCGAAAACGTCGCGCGAGGCGTAGCCGGTCTGCTTCAGCGGTCGGCCCGCGGCGGGAGGGATCTACCGGATTGGCGGGTGCGCTTGACGTCGGGCGCTTGCGTGGGCATGGTCGGCTTCATTCAATCAACTGTCGTCTCCGGTCCGCCGCCTCTCTTGGAGGCTTCTTTGCAGGACCGGTTACTTTTGTGGATATGCGGATTTTCAAGAATACCTGTCGATGCCTCGCCGTTGTTTTGCTCGGCACGTGCGGGGCCGCCGCATGGGGCGAAGCGAAACTGCGGCTCGACGTCATCGGGATCGTCTCTCTGCCCTCCGGCGAACGTCTCGACGGGGCCGTTGTCGGCGGGTTGTCATCCATTGCCTACGACCCCCGCTCGGACCGCTTCTGGGCGCTGAGCGATTTTGAGGGTCCGGGGATGGCACGGTTGTTCGAGATTGAGCTGCCCTACGACGCCTCGGGTGTCGG
>SKLD01000449.1 GCA_007123395.1 Opitutales bacterium | reverse complement strand
GCCTTCGAAAGCGAAGCCGTCGAGTGGGTCATGGTCACTTTCATGATCCTCGGCGGCACTAGCTTTCTCGTCATGCTGCGCCTCGCCCGCGGCGACTGGCGGGGGCTGCGCAAGGCCACCGAGGTCAAGGCGTATTACCTCTTGCTCCTCCTCGCCACCGGGCTGACGATTGTCGTCATCTGGGAAAGCGGCGAATTCGACAGTTTCCACCACGCCCTTCGCGTGGCCGCCTTCCAAGTCGTCTCGCTCACAACAACCTCCGGCTTCACGACTCACGATTATGACGCATGGGTACCCGCCGGAAGCATCCTTATGCTCGTGCTCATGATGATCGGCGGTTGCTCCGGTTCCACCTCCGGCAGCACAAAGGTCATCCGCTACGTCATCGCCTTCCGCGTCCTCATGCTCGAGATCGAAAAATCCTTCCGCGCCCGCCTCGTGCGCCCCATCCGCGTAAATGGGCAGATCCTCTCCGAAGGCGCGCAGCGCGCGGCTATCGTCTATATCACGGCGATGTTTCTCATCACCGGATTCTCCTTCATCCTCGTCGCGATCATCGAGCCGCACATCAGCATGCTCGGCATCCTCTCCTCCGTGATTTCCTCACTCTTCAACATCGGCCCGGGTTTTGCGGAAATCGGACCCACCGAGAACTTCGCCATTCTCAGCGGACCGACGAAGCTCTATCTGTCCTTCCTCATGGTCCTCGGCCGCATCGAGCTGTTCGCCGTCCTCGTCCTCTTCATCCCCGCCCTCTGGCGGCGCTACTGAGACACACCCCGCCGGATCCACGAAAGCGCGGCTCCGCCGCTACGCATTCACTTACTCGTCGCCGTCGTCGCCGATGGCGTCGACCGGGCAACCCTCGAGCGCTTCCATGCACTCGTCGATGCCCTCTTGGGTCGTCGGCTGCTTAAATACGTAGGAATAGCCGCCCTCTTCCGTGCGCTCAAAATAATCGGGCGCTGTCTCGCGGCAAAGATCACAGTCGATGCACTGCTCGTCCACGTAAAACTTGCCGGGCACATTCTCCGGCCACTTTTCACTCTTGTCTGCCATAGTTCCGTGGTAACATCGGGATTCTTTTCGCTAAGTCAAGACAGTCGCGGTGCGCCCGCGAAATTTTCTCCCGTTGGCGGATCGAAAATGGAGTTGCGGATGGAAGGGGCATAAGAAACATTCCCCTCCGTCGCGGTGCAGAAGGTCCGTCAGGCGTCCAAGGACGCCTTGTACCGGCAACGGACGGGATCCGGCGCATTATCGTTTTACGGAAGATGAGCATCTATAGCAGACCCTACATGCAGGCGGATGACGGCGGCCACGCCCCCTCCGGCCCCTCCGCCGTGAAGCGCATAATCATCGTGCTCGCCGCTGTTTACGTCCTGCAGAACGTTTTCAACTTCTGGTTCGGGACGCGCTTTCTCGAAGAATACTTCAGCCTAAGCCTGCCGAACATTTTCGGCGGGCTGCTCTACACACCAGTCACCTACGGCTTCCTCCACGCCGGTCTCGGCGGCATGCCGTGGCACCTGCTTCTCAACTGCCTCATGCTGTTCTTCTTCGGGCGCGTGCTCGAGGTCTCGCTTGGCAATCGGAAACTCACCGAACTCTTCGTTTTCGCCATCATCGTCGGCGGGCTTGTTTGGCTGCTCATGCGCTTTGTCACCAGCCCGGCGGCTTATCTTATCGGCGCGTCCGCCGGCGTCTACGGGGTCATCACCGTGGCGCTCATCCAAGTCTGGCGGCAACGCATCCAACTCTGGCTCCTTCCCTTCGTCCTCGAAGGCCGCCACCTCTTCTATTTCTTCTTCTTTATCTCCGCCTTCCTCTTTCTCTTCGGCGAACTCGACGGCACCACCGTGGCGCACTCAGCACACCTCGGCGGCATGCTCGGCGGCTGGCTTTATCACCGCCACCTCGCCGCCCGCCCCGCCCTCAGCGATCTTTCTTCGTGGCGCCAGACAACCGCCCGAGAGCCCGCGTGGACCCGCCAACGCACCGCCGTCAAAGCCCGCGGCGCGGGACGGTATTCCGTGAACATCGGAGGCACGGAAAACCTCCGCGCCGAGGTCGACCGCATCCTCGACAAAATCAACGAAAAGGGCTTCGGCTCGCTCACAGCGGAAGAGAAAAAAACCCTCGACCGCGCCAAGGAAGACCTGCGCTAGGTTCAACGAAAACTCCATCGGCTTTGCCGGATTCAATGCCCGCAACGCCGCAACCGGTTTCTGACGTTCTGTGATGTGGATGGTTTCTCCCGCCGCGGATCCTCAAGAGCACAATACCGCGCCCGTGAACGCGCCACCGCCAGATCCACGTTGTCGAGCAGTTCGACGCGCCGGCACGGCGGCGGCCGCTTCAGCATGGCAAGAATTTCCGCGCCTTCTCCCTCTTCCAGCCAATCGCGCGTTCCGAGCACCCGACCTTCCGTGAGAAAACGCGCGCGCAGCCGCAGCAACTCGTGCGGCTGCAGCTCCCCGCCGTTCCTCACCGCCTCCAGCAGCGCCTCCGGATCGATGCG
>SKLD01000104.1 GCA_007123395.1 Opitutales bacterium | reverse complement strand
TCAGCGTCGACTACTTCGACGAGCGCAAGTTCGCCGCCGCCGCCGCCGCTGTCGCCCGTGCGGGCCGCCACACCTTCGACCTCACGTGGCGCCGCGACTATCACAGCGATCCCGGCGCGGGCTGGGAGCACTTCGCCGCCACTCGCGAAAACGAGCGGACCGGCCGAACCCGCCACTGGGGCATGGACCACTGGGCCACGCGCACCGGCCAAGGCGCCTACATCAACTGGATCGTGGGCAACGCCATCCTGCCGGACGAGGAGCCGAACCGCGAGGGCATCCAGCGCATCGACCGCACGACGGTGCCGGAACTCACCGAGTTGCCCGTCATCATGGACGCGCTGCAGACAAACCTCAACAACGCCGAGTCCGGGCTCACCCCGCTCGGGCTTCCCGAGGGCGGTCTCGCCTTTGACATCGATCCCGGCGAAGTCGCCTCCGGGCGCACACACTTCGAGCAAATCTACGACCGCGCCCTCAAGGCGCTCAACAACGCCGTGGTCGCCTTCGACGACGCCAAGGATGTCACCCGCCTCATGCGCTCGGAGGAAGATTCGCTGGCCGACTTCCAGACAATGGTCGCCCAGCAGGAGCACGCCTTCCGCAACCGCCTCATCGAAATCTACGGCACACCCTATCCCGACGACATCGGACCGGGCCGCACCTACCGCACCGGTTACGACGGCCCCGACCTCCTGCGCTACATGTATGTCGATCTGCCCGAGCTGCCCGACGGCATCGGACAGGCCCAGGGCAACGAGCGGAAAACCTACAACCTGGACATCCAGACGCTCCCCTCCAATTGGCGCACGCACCTGTATACCGATTTCGACTTCTTCCAATTCCAAGGTAGCGGCTACATCCTCAACGAGCACTACATCGAATACGAACTCGGCCCGCACGGCTTCTTTGACAAGCCCGCTAACTGGACGGGCCGCCGCCGCTCGCCCGGACAGATCCAGCAGGCCATCTCCGAAGTGATCGCCGCCCACCACGCTCTCTCGGAGTCGCTCCGCACCGCGCAGGGCGCGCACTCTGGCATGGAACGCCGGGTCCGCATGTTCAACCAACGTATCGAAACGGAGAATACGATCACTGACATCCAGCGCGGGCTCATGATTTCCAAGGACGTCGTCGAGGCCGTCAAACTCGGATGGGACGCCTTCGAGGCCATCTCCGGCGCGAAAAAGCAGACGTTGGAAAACATCAACAACGCCGTTATTGAAGCCATCCCGACAAATCTGATCGCCGGTCTCGCGGCGGGGGGCGACATGACGGCTCCTGCCCGCGGTGCCCTCCTCGCCACGGCGGGCACGGTGAAGACTTCGCTGGACTGGGCGAAAGTCATCAAATTCATCACGACCCGCGTTCTCGCGCAGGCGCAGTCGACCACCGAGAAGTGGGTCAAGTTCGAGCAAATCGACAATAACCTCAAGGGCGACCAGCAGTTGCGCGAACTCGTCACCGCCCTCGGGGCCGACCTCGGTGCCATGCGCCGGAACCTCGTCACCGTGAACGAACGCCTGCGCGCGCTCGACGATGCGCAGCGGAAATACCGTGCCCTCGTCGCTGAGGGCGACCGCGTCCTCGAAGAGCGCGAGATATTCCGCCGCCGCGCCGCCTCCGTCATCCAAGGCTACCGCACGCGCGACGCCGCCTTCCGTATCTTCCGTAACGAAAAGCTGGAGCGCTACCAGACGCTCTTCGAATTGGCTGCGCGCTACACCTATCTCGCCGCGCAGGCCTACGATTACGAAACGGGCCTGCTCCACACTCCGGAGGGCCGCGCCTTTGTCGACCGTATCATTGCCTCCCGCGCACTCGGAGTCGTCTCCGGCGGCGAACCACAGTTCGCGGGCAGCGCCACCGGCGATCCCGGTCTCTCCAGTGTGCTCGCCGAGATGCAGGCCGACTGGAGCGTTCTGCGCGGTCGCCTTGGCTTCAACAATCCCGACACCTACGGCACCACCGTCTCGCTGCGCAACAGCCTGCACCGCATCCTCCCCGGCGAGGCGGGCGCGGACAACTGGATGGACATCCTCCAGTCCTACTGGCGGGCCGACATCATGACTGATCCCGACGTGCGCCGCCACGCCATGCAGCCCGACCCCGACGGCTTCCCCGTGCCGGGCTTGGTCATTCCCTTCAGTTCGACCATCGCCACGGGCCGCAACTTCTTCGGGCAACCCCTTCTGCCCGGCGACAGCGCCTTCAGCCCGACCTCCTTCGCGACAAAGATCCACTCCGTCGGCGTCGCCCTGCCCGGCTACGTGGGGATGACCGATCCCGCCACAAATTCGTCCGACATCGAGTTCAGCGGCGGCGATTCTCCCGACGACCCGCAAGCCCCGTGGCTGCACCCCGACGGGCTCGCCGCCACCCCGTATGTGTATTTGATTCCCACCGGCCTGGACTCCATGCGCAGTCCGCCGCTCGGCGATGCAAGCACCGTCCGCACGTGGCGGGTGAGCGACGTCACCGTTCCGCTGCCCTTCAACATCGGGGCCTCGCAGTTCTCCACCCTG
>SKLD01000250.1 GCA_007123395.1 Opitutales bacterium | reverse complement strand
TGGAAGAACAACACTATTAAAATAGCTTGCTGTGACCGACAAATTCTCATCATTGTTGACAGTCACATATAGAGCGGTCTCGTCCCATTCTATTACAACATCAAGAAGTTCGCCCGGCTGCAGGGCCGAGAAATTGATAGGCTGATATTCATCCCACGCCGTGCCGTGGAATACACGGAGTTCTGTAGAACCCTCTAGGCGAAGACGGGTCAATTCTGCAGAAGTTGCCCAATTAAAAAGGGAGAAGTAGCCCTGGTTGCCGGTAGAGCCAAAATCTGAACCGAGCGTAAAAGATACGGATCCAACACTTTGAGGATCAAAAACCGGTGATCTCAAGTTGGCAGCTCCGCCGTTGTCATTTGTCAACTGCATTCCGGCATCGGAGAAAGTCAGCGTATTCGCAGGGGCAGCGTTATCCAGAATAATATCCCAGCCATCGGCCTGTAGTCCAGCCAGAGTCGTGTCTTCGGTAAACGATGTGACTAAAATTGCCCCGGACATCACAAATGGGCAAAGTAGCAGTAGCGTAATTGTCTTGATTGTTTTCATTTTTTATATGTTCGTTTTTTTGTTTTTGGTGTGTTTTCACTTACAGCAGCTCAGGCGATCACAGCCCGATTTGCGGTAAATTCTGAAAGTCATAATGACTGAAACGCTCATTAGATAAGGGTAAGAGTAAGGGTGAATTTGGATTCAGATTCCCATGCAAACCTCTGTGAAAAGTTTACGCAAGAAAAATCCGCAGAATTTTTTTCTTAAAAACCACGCATCAAGAGTGTAAAAGAGTTCCGCGGTCGTCCACAGGCTGTTACGATGAATCGTAAATCCATTCCGAGTTGGGAGGCGACCGAAGAGCCTGTCGGCTGCTTTCCCGATGGCCGGGACCGTCGCCGCGACGCGGATGAGATTGCCGTTGGCCGTGGCCACAAAGTTAACGCCGCCGGCCCAGATTTCGCAGGGCGTGCGGCCGGGCGCGACGGTCAGGATGACGGCGGTGCCACTGGTGCGCGAGGTGACGCTGGATTCCCCGATGCTTTCCTCCGGATCGGACGGGTCAAGGGAACCCACGAGGTTCCCGCCCGCCCTAATGAGCGTGTCCCTCCATCCTGTCCCTCTATCCAACGAAGCCTGCGGATCATTATACTCTATCACGGCTGTCCCCTGATACGACCAAAGAGGCGACCGTCCGGCGCGGCGGACGGCGCGACTGTTATCGTCACTGTTTGCAGACCTTCAGCCGGCGTGTCCGCTTCGATGCTGACGTTGCCGCCGGAGCTTGCCGGTATGCTCTGACTGCTCCAACTCGCAAGGTCGGTGCTGTATTCAAACGTCAGGTCAACGGCCTCCACCGCATCCGTACGTCGAATGAAGCGGAACAACAACTCACCGTTGGCATTGAACTCAGCCTCAGGCATATTGGCGCTGAAGGGCACGGTCGGGTCGCCATCGAAAACGAATTCAAACAGATTAGGGAAGCCATCGCCGTCCGGATCCGCGTTGAAAGCGCCATCGCCGTCACTAAGCTCAAATTGTCCGAGCCATGCAAGATAATTGGGATCATAGGCTTCACCTTCGACCACCAATTGCAAGCCACCCTCCTGGAAGAATGCCGTGCGCCCATCCGGCAGGGTAACCGGGCTACGAAAATCCAAACCTTCAACCGTACCCGCAATCAGCGTGTAGGAGCCGTTTTCGACATGGCTCCAATCGGTCGCGCCGCCATCAGCACTTACCAGATCGTTAACACTGAAGCCGCTGGAGAGGGTTACCGTGCCCGACACCGTCAATGTGGCATCCATGTCAAACACATATTTTGCCCCCTCGGCGAGCCTCACTCCCCCGGCCAGTGAACCGTTGCCGCCGATACGGGCACCGCTTGCCACAGTCACCATGCTGGTGCTGCCTATGCTGCCATCGACAATCAGTCCACCCGCATTGACATGCGTTGCGCCCGAATACGTATTCACCCCGGACAGCGTTAATTGCCCTCCCCCTCCAATCATGAGGGATTGAGCGCCCGACGAGCCTCCGGTAATCGGTGTTGAAATCGCCGCGCTGACGCCGGGCGCAACGTTGATCGAACGATCCGGGCTGTCGATAAGCGTAAGCGTATTGCTGCCAGACCTCGTGAGCACATATCCGGAAGATTCGAACAAGAGCGAGCGCGCCGAAACATTCTCGGTGATGGTCACCGTGCCCGCTGTGCCGCTAAACATGGCATTGGCCTCGTTGCGGTTGCGCCAACTGATCCTCGGGTATCCACTGCCGATATCCCAATTGGCGGTGCTGAGATTCCAGCTTGCCGATCCGCCGTCACTTGCCGCGTCGCCGGTTCCACCGGCGTCGGATCCGTCCCAGAAAAAGTTTCTGGCCAGGGCATTGGCGACACCGAAATAGGCGGGTTTGCGTTGATGATTGTGATCGAACAACAGTGCATGGCCGGAACCGGGACGATGATTGGGAATCCAGGAATTCGTATCGCTATACCCCCAAATGAAGACCGCCGGAGCATTCGGCTGCGCGAGTGCCGTCGCAACGATTCGCTCGTATTGCACGCCCTGCTCTGCCAATTGCTGGGCGGTTACATTGCCTTCGCTGTTTGGGCTGTCCGTATTCAAGGACAGATCCAATTCCGTTATGATACATTCCAAGCCAAGACCTGCCAGAAAAGTGAATGTATCGCGAAGGCGGTTTGCATCCGTGGTACTGAAGCCTCCCGAACCGTTTTGATTAGGGCCGACAAAGTGACCTTGCAGACCTACACCTGTGACCGGCACACCGCGGGAAACCATCCCGCTTATCATGTTTCTCATGCGGGTGTTCTTGTAACCGTAAAGTCCTCCGGAAAGCTCAATATTATAGTCATTATACACCAACCGCACATCCGGATCAGCCTCGCGGGCGGCAATGAACAATGCATCAATAAACGCTTGTTTGCTCTGCACACCATCATACCAGGTGCCGGATCGGAAGGTGCCGCCAATTAAAGGAATATCCGAGATCGCCTCGTTGATCACATCCCACTCGTAGATCTCCGGAGCATGCTCGCGGCAATAGGTCAAAAGTGCCTTGATGTATGAAGTGGCAAATGCGGTGATCTGGGAGGAACTCCAGCCGGGAGCCTCGGAATCAAGCCAGTCTGGTATTTGCTCATGCCAGATCAAAGCATGGCCGCGGATTTTGCTCACGCCGTTGGAACGCGCGATTTGAACCATCCTGTCGATCTCAAACGTATTGATGTCGGATACCTGAACATTAAATGGATCCGCCGGGCGATTTCGCAGCATAGACCGCATCTTATGATTATTCTCTGCCACATAGCCGTTAAACTCAGCTGCCAGAATATCCCGCTTCTGCTGTGGAATCTGTGGCGATCCCGAGGTAAAATTGGAGAGCATTTGCCAACTCACGGCCGTGCCAATAATAACGCCACGGTCCTCGGCGAGATCGCGCAGAGAAGTCGCATAGGCGGAAGGCCCGGGAACGACAGTGATTCCATCTGATTGTAAGTCGCGGACACCAGTGCTACTGCTCCAACCGGCGACAAACTGAAAGCGATCTACTGGAAGAACAACACTATTAAAATAGCTTGCTGTGACCGACAAATTCTCATCATTGTTGACAGTCACATATATAGCTGTCTCGTCCCATTCTATTACAACATCAAGAAGTTCGCCCGGCTGCAAAGCCGAAAAATTGATAGCCTGAAATTGATCCCACTCCGTGCCGTGGTACACACGGAGTTGTGTAGAACTCTCAAGGCGAAGACGGGTCAATTCCGCAGGAGTTGCCCAATTATAAAGGGAGAAGTAGCCCTGGTTGCCGGTAGAGCCAAAATCTGAACCGAGCGTAAAAGATACGGATCCAACACTTTGAGGAGCAAAAACCGGTGATCTCAAGTTGGCAGTTCCGCCGTTGTCATTTGTCAACTGCATTCCGGCATCGGAGAAGGTCAGCGTATTCGCAGGGGCAGCGTTATCCAGAATAATACCCCAGCCTTCGGCTGCGAGTCCTTCAATAGTCGTCCCGGCGTTAAACTGTGTGCTTAAAATTGCCCCGGGCATTTCCCATTCGCCGTCGTCGTCGTCGAAGTCATTGACGACGATTCCCGTTGAGGCCACGGCTCGGGTCCCGGAACTTGTGGTCCAACCCGCGGTGAACTCAAAGCCATCAACCGACAAACCGGCGTTCCGGTAGCCCACGGTGGTCAGCAAATCGCCGTCCAGGTAGATGTCGACAAACTCACCATCCCATTCCAAAGTGATGTCGAGGAGTTGCCCGCCCTGTGCAAGGTTGAAGTTGGGGACCACAAGGTCCAACTCCACGTCACCGACCACACGAAGGGTCGTGTTGTTTTGCTGCAGAATAAGGCGAATGACCTCATTATTGGCACCCCAACCGGCCACAAGCGCAAACCGGCCATGCGTGCCCGTCAAGCTGGCATCGGTACCCAGGGTTAACTGAGCTGTGCCTGCGGCAACACTCGTGAATTCAGGCGAACGCAGGTAATAGGCTCCGCCTCCGGTGTTTTCCAACTTCATACCGGCGCCGGAGAAGGTGAGGCTGTTATCCGCGAGGGCATCGGCGCTGACCGTCCAACCTTCGCCCTGTAGACCGGCCACAGTTGTGTCGGCAGTAAACTGTTTGCTTAAAACGGCCCCGGACATCAGAAGCGGGCAAAGTAGCAGTAAGGCAATTGTCCTGATTGTTTTCATTTTTGAAAATGTTTGTTTTGTTGGGTATTGTTTACAGTATTTCAGGCGGTCACGGCTAAAATTGCGGTGAATTCTGAAAGGCATGGATGGCCGGAACGCTCGTTGGTGAAGGGTGAGGTAAAGGGCATGATTTGATTCCGAACTCCATGAGAACATACGTGAAAATTTTCCTCAAGAAAATTCCGCAGGCGCAAAACAGGAACGCAAAGGACATTGACAGATCGCGCTCCGAACCTACTTTTCGCCCTCTTCCTTGGACAGCCGCGCGCCTCTTCACCCTAGTGCGCGGCGTGATATGGGACCGCCACGGGCTCTTCGAACTCGCCGACTACGATGGGGCAGCACGGCACCTATACCGGATGTGCCCGAGTCCTCAACAGGCATATTTACCGGGGTTCAGCCCCTGATCCTGTGGGACGACATCATTCTTAAACGCGCAGGGCCCGCCGGAAGGCGGGCCTCATTTTATACCGAAATGCCCGCCGCAGCCGACTGCGGCATTGCCAGTTCGATCGGATGTGTCGCCGGATGATTTTCTCGACAGCAGGCTGTCTTCTTGAATTCGAAATTGGTGAACCCGATCACGGTGAGCGCTTTTCGACTTCTTCCATAGCGATCTCACTCCAACGGAAAAGACGTTGAGGGTCGTTTCGCACCGTGCTGATATCTTTCATGATCAGCTCAAAACTGCACCCCTCAGCCTGGTCCAGCAAACGCACAATATCCTGCCGCGCCTGACTTTCGTTGAACACATCGGTGGCAAACACTGCCGGATTCGGCTTTATCGACAACACGTATTCGCCTGCGCCGCTCTCAAGGCCTTTTGGAATATCGAACCATGGGCTCACGGAAATCTTCCGGAGATTGGGAATGCGTCGCAGGATGCCGATTTTGTTGTGCAGCGGTTCGCAACATCCATAGTATGTCATACCCCAGCGTTCCAGCCAACGCATCTCGTGCTTGAGCGAAAATTCCCAATGCATGTCGGGCGACACGTCCGATAAGATCTGTGCATTTCCACATCCCCAGAGACTTTGGCATGGCAACCCATCCCTTGCATCCGTCTCTCCGGGTAAATCGCGAGTATATCCGTAAGCGCCAGACCCGACCCGCACATTGAGGGCTCCGGAATCCAACAGGCCAAGACTTTCCATCTGATCCAGCTCGTGCATTTTGGCGTCAACATATCGCGCGACGAGAGCGTCCACGAAGTCGGGTCGCAAGATCAAGTCCATCAATATTTCCTGTATATCGACCAGACGAATCAGTTTGTCCCAAGGTGTGAACCAGATATGACGAACACCCGTGAGCCGTACCGGAGCTACGCCTTCGAGGATGACCGAAAGCATCTCGTAACGGCGTTGCGTTTCTTTCTCATCGCAGGTGACAACCGGCATCTGGATCTTTTCGATGTCTTCCATCTCAGAGATCTGGGCATCAAAATGCTGCGAAACAACCGTATCATGAGCGATGGTCGCACCTTTCTGGTTGATGCCGATCCCCGTGGATGAAAACACCTTCGGACATTCCACTTCGGGCCGAATAATGGAATCAACGGGATAATGCCTCCAGCGGTAAAGGGTGCGTCTGAGTCCTGCTTCAATTGAATTCAAAAACGGATCGATGCATTGGCACTGCAACTCTGTCGAATGCGCGGCCAACTCCGCCATCGGCTCTTCGTTTATGTACACAAGCGGACGCGTGGGTTCCCTGTCATTCAGCCGTCGCCAGAGTTCGGCCTTCTCCGACTGAATCGGCAGCGAACCGATCTCAACAATTTCAGCGGCAAGTTGGCGCAAAACATCGCGGTCTTGTGTGGAAAACTCTGGCATGTCAGCTCCTCCCTTTGTGTGTGCCCGGCATGGGCGTGATGTGATCGGGTAAAAATCCCGTGTATCATGGACCCACGGAAAACCGAGTTACTAGACAATGGCAACTGCAAAGTCGCGCCTCTCGGGCAATGCGACTTGGTCCGGTTCCTTCGGCCCGGTCTCCACGAGGCATCGCCTCCTGGAACTGAAAGGTTACTGCGTCGGCTGGTTCCACTACTTTAAGCTGGCCTCGCATACGCCGAGGCCCTGCAGTGGGACCAGTGGATACGCCGCCGGGTCCGCCTCTGTTACTGGAAAGACTGGAAGGTGCCGCGCAGACGCAGGCGGATGCTCATCCGTCTTGGTGTGTCGCCGGACGAAGTCAGGCAAGCCTCCCGCTCCCGCCCGGCGGGGCGCTATCGAGGAACGATGCCAGCACAATCCCTCATTGGCCTGGCGCGCTATCACCAAGATTACCCCTAAATGAAGTTATCTTGTTCCACCCCGGCTGAGTGCCAGGTTGGAAACACTTTTAACTATTCTGTCCCCTCCGCTCTTCGCTTATTGCGTCTCTCTCAACCGGGCGGCGGTGCGTTCCAGGGCGTTGCAGAGGGAAGGGAGGTTCACCGCACCGCTCTTGGGGGTGACGATGGAGGCGGTCAAAACCCCCAGGATGCGGTCGTCGCTGTCCTGGAGAAGCAGGCCAAGATCGACGACGCCAACAACATGCTGGCTCTGGCGGTGAAAGGGCTTTTTTGCGCGAACCGCTTCGCGCAGTCCCTTGGGGAGGCGAAGGTCCGCCGGCGTAGGCAGGGCACCGCCGGCGGCGAGGATTGCGCCGGAGAGCGTGTCCTTGGGGGCAAACCGGGCTCCCGGTTGCAGGCTCAGGCGGACCAATCCTTCGCCGGGTATGTCGAGGATCATCAGGGCCGCATCGCCGTCGGGGATGCTGAGGTGGATCGATTGTCCGGTGTTCCGGGCAAACTCCAACAATGCGGGCTCCGCCGCACGGCGCAGGCGCAGTTGCGGGGGGTGGTGATTGGCAACGGCGAAGAGCCTTCCGGAGAGAATATACGCGCCGGAGGAGAGGTGCCGCAAATAACCCGTCTCCACGAGGCAGGCCAAGGGACGCTGCACCTCGGGAACGCCCAGGCTCATGCCCTGTGCAATGTGCGTGAGAGTGGCGGGTTCCTCCCGTCCGGCCATCCATTCGAGAATTTTTAAACCACGGGCGAGTGCGGGGACGTGGGAGACGGATTTCTTCATCGATAAATTTTATTGCCAATAATAATCCGATCTGCAAGCTCTAAAAACATGACCCGAATATCCGACCCCTCAAATTACGGCGACCGCCTGGAGGCCTGCTACTCCGGTGCGGTTTATGACACTCTGCGGTCCATGGGATTGCCGGACCAAATCCTGCCGCGCACGATCCGACCGCTCGATGCGACCCGTCCGCTGGCGGGGCCGATTTTTACCTTCAGCGGTTATGCCGATCATACGGTGGACGGGCACACGACGCTGCTGGAGTGGACGCGCATGCTGTCGAAGGCGCCCTCGGGCTCGGTCGTGGTTTGCCAGCCGAATGACGATACGCTGGCGCACATGGGTGAGTTGAGCGCGGAGACCTTTGTTTACAAGGGGGTGCGCGGCTATTTGTGTGACGGCGGCTGCCGCGACTCCGTGAGGATTTTGGAAACGGGGCTGCGGGTGTGGTCGCGCTACTACACGCCGCGAGACGTCGTGGGCCGCTGGGTGCCGGACCGTTTTGGCGAGCCGGTGGTGATTGGCGGAGTGACGATTCGCACGGGTGATTACCTGATGGCGGACCGGGATGGAGCGCTCGTCATCCCGCAAGAGCATATTCAGGAAGTCACGGAAAAGGTGGAGGAAGTCTTGCGAACGGAGAACAAGGTGCGCACGGCGATTTTGGAGGGCGTCGATCCGGTCGAGGCTTATTTGAAATACCGCAAGTTTTAAGGTCATGGCTTCCGACTGTATCCAGCTTTCACCAACGGACAACATTGCTGTTCTGACCCGCAGCGTCGGGGCGGAAGACGCCGTGCGGATTGGGGATGCGACGTTTTCCTTTCCGCAAGCGCTTGGCCTTGGGCACAAGATTGCCTGCCGTGCGATCCAGCCGGGCGAGAAAATCCTGAAATACGGTGCCCCCATTGGTTCCGCGACTCAGGCGATTCAAGTGGGCGAGCACGTCCACCTTCATAACATGAAAAGCGACTACCTGCCCACCTATACGCTGGAGGCGGGCAGGGAATTCCATGCAACGCCATGAATACTTTAATTGAGCGAAGCTGGCTCCGCGCCGACGGGCGTAAGGGAATCCGCAATACACTGGTGGTGGCCTACCTGGTAGAGTGCGCGCACCATGTCGCCCGTGAGATTCAGATGCCCTACCGTGAGAGCGGGGCCCACCTCATTGGCTTCAGCGGGTGTTATCCCAACGATTATTCCTTCCGGATGATGCGGTCGCTCTGCACCCACCCAAACGTCGGGGGTGTGTTGCTCTTGTCCCTTGGGTGCGAGGGCTTCAACCGCAACGGTCTTCGCGATGCCATCCGGGCGAGCGGGCGTCCGTGCGAGTTGCTGGTCATTCAAAACAGTGGCGGCACCCGCTCGACCATTGCCTCGGGGCGGGAGCGGGCGGAAGCCATCCTTACCGAAATGGCGTCGCAACCGCGTGGTCCCATGCTCACCTCCGAGTTGTGCGTCGGCACCGTTTGCGGCGGCAGCGACGGAACCAGCGGGATTACCGCCAACCCCGGTATCGGGCGGGCCTTTGACCAACTGGTGAAGGCGGGGGCGACTTGTATTTTTGAGGAAACCGGCGAACTCATCGGCTGCGAGCAAATCATGGCAGCACGTGCGGCAACACCCGCACTGGCGGCCGAACTCACCGCCTCGGTGGAGAAGGCGGCGCGATATTACACAACGATGGGACACGGCAGTTTTGCGCCGGGGAATGCGGACGGCGGGTTGACGACGCAGGAGGAGAAGAGCATGGGCGCGTATTCGAAAAGCGGCTCCTCCCCGATCAGTGGTCTGATCAAGCCGGGCGATGTGCCGCGCACGGGAGGGCTTTATTTGCTCGATGTCGTGCCCGACGGTGAGCCGCGCTTCGGGTTTCCCAATATCAACGACAACGCCGAGATCGCCGAGCTGATCGCCTGCGGCTCGCACCTCATTCTCTTTGCCACCGGTCGCGGCTCCGTTGTCGGCTCCGCCATTTCTCCGGTCATCAAGGTATGCGCCAATCCGGAGACCTATCGCAACCTCCCCGAGGATATGGACGTGGAC
>SKLD01000053.1 GCA_007123395.1 Opitutales bacterium | reverse complement strand
CCGGCGCGGAGATTGATGCGCGGCTCAAGGCTGCCGGTCTCGCCCGCAACTACACCATTACGACCGACCCGCTTGAAGCCGCCGCCGGCGCGGATGTCGTCTATACCGATGTCTGGGTGAGTATGGGCGACGAAGGCGAGCGGGCCGAGCGCCTCGCCGCCTTCGCCCCGTTTCAGGTAAACGACCGCGTGATGGCCGCGGCCAAGCCGGACGCCTTTTTCATGCACTGCCTCCCCGCCCACGTCGGCGAGGAGGTCTCCGAAAGCGTCTACCGTTCGGAGCGCTCCATCGTCCTCGACCAAGCGGAAAACCGCCTCCACATGCAGAAGGCGCTCATCGTTCATCTGCAGGAAGAGGTTTGAGGATTCCCCGGAACGATACGGCGGGCCTCGATCCGCGGGAGGCGTTGTCGCGGCCGTGGCCGGCGGGGAACGCGGCGGTGCCGTGCCGGTCGCTCCTGCCCACGGTGCGCGGCAAAGCGGTTTCCGCCGACTGACCCCGGCGGCGCTTTGTCCGCTTCAGTGTTGGCAAACGGGAGGGGTGGCGTAGGGTGCCCGCTTATGGCACTGGAAGTATTGGATTTTGAGCTACCGCCCATCGGGACCAACGCGTTCGTCGTCGCCGACCGGGAGCGCGCCGCTTGTGTTGTCGTGGACGCGCCGCTCAACGCTTTCTCCACCGTGGAAAGCCTCCTCGTCCGCAACGGGTGGACGCTGGAGGGGCTCCTCCTCACGCACGGCCACTGGGACCACACCCTCGACGGTCACCGCTTCGCGGCGTTCGGCGCGCGAATATTCGGCCATGAGGCCGACCGGATCCTCTTCAGCGAGCCGCAGGTGATGAACGCCTTTGCCATGCCTGGAATCGAAATGCACCCGGTCGCGGTCACCGATTGGGTGAAGCAGGGCGATTGTATCGAGTTGCTCGGTCGCACCGTCGAGGCCCGTGAAGTGCCGGGGCATTGTCCGGGGAGTCTGCTCTTCTGGTTCAAAGACGCGGGGATCGCTTTTCCGGGCGACGCCGTCTTCCGCGGGTCCGTCGGCCGCTACGACCTGCCCGGCGGCGACTTCGCCGCGCTCGAGGCGTCGATCCGGCGTCAAATCTACACCCTGCCGGACGAGACCCGGCTGTACCCGGGGCACGGCCCGCCCACGACCGTCGCCCACGAGCGCGCCAACAATCCGTTTGTGCGCGGATAGGATTGGGCGCGGGCGTGGGCGGCGGCGGGGGGCGGGCCCGGCGGTGGCGTGGTGCGGACCGGAGGTCTCGCACCTACTCCGGCGTTGCGGTTGGGCGGAAGTAGCTGCCAGACCTCCGGTCGGCAGTCCGGAGCGGCGGGGACGCTTGCGACCGGTAAGGACCGCGGCGCGTCGCGGGGTGTTCGTGGTGTATGGGGGCGCGATCGGCGGTGCCGCGCGGGAGCGGCGGCGTGGTGCGGACCGGAGGTCTCGCACCTACTTTGGCGTTGCGGGTGGTCGGATGTAGCTGCCAGACCTCCGGTCGGCAGTCCGGAGCGGCGGGGATGCGTGCGACCGGCAAGGACCGCGCCGCGTCGCGGGATTTTTGTGGTGCGGGGGCGCGCGGTCGGCGGTGCCACCGTTCGGAAGCATCCCCGATTCCCTCTTCCAGACTTGCATCTGATCATAAGCAGGTTATGGTTTGCGGGAATTCATGGATGCCGCCCTCAAGCATTACCTCAGCGAAATCGGTCGCCGGGGGGACGTAAGAGCCGCCGCCTTTTGACGCCGGAGGAGGCGCGCCGAATGGTGCGCGTTCGGGAGGCGCGGAAGGCGTTCCGGAGCGGCGGAGATGCGCGCGACCGGCAAGGCTCGTGCCGTGTCGCGGGGCGGTCGTGGTGCGGGGGCGCTTTCGGCGGTGCCGTGCGGGGGAATGCGGACAGCAGGGTCCGCAATGACGGGGAGTCATATTTGTGGTTTACGAGCTTTGTTCCGATAATTTTGCTTGCACGTTCCGGTTCGATTGCCATGGATCTGCGGCACCCTGAGTCACTGTCATGAATATCCGGAAGCTCTCTCTGTCGGTTTTCGCTCTTCTTAGCCTTGGCTGGCTGTTCTTCGTTCGGGACGGTGACCCGGCTTCCGCCGAAGAACCGGTTCCCGTCCGTGTGGTTCCGCTTGCGAAAGCGGCGGATGCCCGCCCGGAAGCCCCGCCCGGAGGCGCGTCCCACAGTGGCGCCCGGCCCGCGCCTGAATCCGCGACCGAACGGGTGCACGCCGGTGCGCCCGCCGACTGGTCGGCGATGCTTTGGCGCGAGACCGTTTGGGATGACTTCAAGCATTCCGCGCTTCTGGAGGCGGAATTGGAGGGTCGCCATTTCCACGCCGTAGCCAACCACCTGCTTGTGACGCTTGCGGAGGATGCGTCGGCGGCTCCGCTGGCGGCATGGGCGGCGGAAGCGGACGACCGCGAGACCGAGGCGCTCGGCGGCGGCGTGCACCTCTTGCGATGGGGCGGAGACAGCGGTGCGGAGACCTTTGCCCGGCAGATTGTGGACCTGCGCGCACGCCTCGGGCCTTCGG
>SKLD01000526.1 GCA_007123395.1 Opitutales bacterium | reverse complement strand
GGCCTCCGCCGCGACGTGCAGCTCGAGGTGCTCGGGGGCTATGAAATCGGCGATTTCGGCGGCGTCCTCCAGATCGCGCGCGCGGATGAAGGCGGTGCCCGTCTTGAGGACGCGCGCGATGGCGTCGCGGTTGCCGAGGGCGGGGAGCTGGCGGTCGATCTCCGCCTCGACGGACGCGCGCTGGGCGTCGTCGAGGTAGATGTAGTAGATTTTCTCTTTGCCGGTGCCGTGCTCGGCCTGGGCGAGAAGATCGGCGGCGATGTAGTCGGGCCGGGCTGTGGCATCGGCGAGGGCAAGGGCCTCACTCGGCCCCGGCAGGAGGTCGACGCCGACGTCGCCAAAGACCTGGCGCTGCGCCTCGGCCACGTAGGCGTTGCCCGGCCCCATGACCTTATGCACGGCGGGGATGGTGCGGGTGCCGTAGGCCATCGCCCCGATGGCCTGGGCACCGCCCACCCGGTAGACTTCGCGAATCCCGCACATGGCGAGGACGGCGAGCATCTCGGGAGCGGGCGAGCCGTCCTTGCGCGCTGGGGTGAAGACGGCTATCTCCGGCACGCCTGCGAGCTTCGCAAGGGTGGTCGTCATGACGACAGTGGAGACCAAGGGCACGGAGCCAGCGGGAATGTAGATACCCGCGCGCCGGACCGGATACCAGCGCTCGCCGTAGCGCGCGCCGTGGGGATTGCGCCCGCGCCACGAGCGCGGCAGCCCCTCTTTGTGGAAGGCCTTCACGCAGGCGACGGCGTCGCGCACGGCGGCCCGCGCCTCCGGATCGAGGCGGCGGCGGGCGGCGGGCAGGTCGGCCTCCGGCACGCGGAGGTCGCGCGGGCGCAGGTCGATGCCGTCGAACTTGCGGGTGTATTCGAGGACGGCTTTGTCGCCGCGGTCGCGGACGTCGGCGAGGATCGCGCGCACGGCGGACTCCACCGCCTCGTCGCGCGAGCGTTTCGCGATGAAGGTCTCCAGCTTGCGGTAGAACCGCGGGTCATTGGAATCAAATAAACGCATGGCGCAGCCGCTAAAGCTTGGAGGGATAGGCGAAGATAGCGTCGTCGACTTCCGGGTTCACGCGGATCTGCTCCAGTGTGATCGTCCCGGCCAGTTCGCCGTCGATATAGGACTCGATTTGTTCGGGAAAACGCAGTCCGCCGATACGCTGCTTGCCGCGCTCGCGCAACAGGACGCCGCCGTCCAGCTCGGTTGTGAGGAGGCGGCCCGTCTCGGCGTGGACAGCGCGCACCATGCGCCCGCGCCGACCGAAGCGGTATTCGAGGACATGGGCCGGTTCGCCGTCGACCTCGCGTTCACCGAGATACGTCACCTCCCCGCGGAACCGCTCGTGCCCGCGGAAGTAATACAGATTCATGATCGTGTTGACGCGCATCTCCGCGTAGGTCGCCGGATCCATCGGCGCGATCCTCGCCGCGCTGAGGGGCTGGCCGTGCCGCTGCCGCATGACCCAGCCTTCATACGGGTCGACCGCCATGACTGTAAGCATCTGCCCGTCGTCCTGCTCCACCCGCTGGTAGAGAGGGCGCTTGAGATGCGCCGTGTAGCGGACTTCCGGCCCGCCGTCGGCGGGGACTTCGGTGCCCACGACGATGAGCGAGCGCACGCCGTCGAGCTTTTCTTCGGGGCCGATGTAGGCGCGCGCCATGGCGATGACGTCCTCGGCGTCGACGTCGCCCCGCGCCACTGCGACGGGAGCGGCGCAGAGCACGGCGATGAGACACAACTGAAAGGCGGCGCGCATGATCTTCACTCCCACTCGATGGTGCTGGGCGGCTTCGACGAGACGTCGAGAACGACGCGGTTGACCCCCGCCACTTCGTTGATGATCCGCGTGGAAATCTTTTGCACTAAATCGTGCGGGAGCTGCGCCCAGTCCGCCGTCATGGCGTCGATGCTCTCCACGATGCGAAGCCCGATGACGTAGTCGTAGGTGCGCTCGTCGCCCATCACGCCGACGGTGCGCACGGGCAGGAACACGCAGAAGCTCTGCCACACTTTGTAGTAGAAATCCGCCGCCTTCATTTCCTCGATGAGGATGGCGTCGGCCTCGCGCAGGATGTGGAGGTTTTCCGGGGTGATCTCGCCGATGACACGCACGGCGAGCCCCGGCCCCGGAAAGGGCTGGCGCCACACGACGCTGCGCGGCAGCCCCAGCTCCTCGCCGAGGCGGCGCACCTCGTCCTTGAACAACTGATTGAGCGGCTCGAGAATCTTGAGCTTCATGCGCTCGGGCAGACCGCCGACATTGTGGTGGCTCTTGATGAGCGCCGCCGGGTTGCCGCCGATGGGGACCGATTCGATGACATCGGGGTAGATCGTGCCCTGCGCGAGGAAGTCCACCTCGCCGATCTTCTCCACCTCGCTCTCGAAGACTTCCACGAAGATATTGCCGATGATCTTGCGCTTGCGCTCTGGGTCGGTCACTCCACGCAGGCGGTCGAGGAAGAGGTCGGCGGCGTCGACCACAACAAGATTCATGTGGAAATTGTCGCCGAAAAGCTTTTCCACCGCCGCGCGCTCGTTTTTGCGCAG
>SKLD01000401.1 GCA_007123395.1 Opitutales bacterium | reverse complement strand
CGGTGCCGCCGCTCCAGCCGCCGAGCAGATCGAGGACGCGGCGGCGCAGGGGAGCGGCCTTGAACACCCCGCCGTTGAAAAGCACGGCGGTGGGGCGGAGAACGGGGCCTTCCAGCGCCTCCGGGCGTTTCCCCGCGATGCGGGTCAGCGACTCGCTGGAGCGCACGTTGGCAAGGCTGCGGGTGAGGAAGCGCGCGAGGTGCTTGCTCACGACGGCGTCCGCCGCGTAGGGCAGGCCGAACTCGCGCAGGGCGGCACCGCCGTCTTCGACCGGCATTTCGTCGACGGCGGTACGGGCGAAGAAGCCTTCGAGGACGACCGCCTCCAGCTCCGCGCGCGTCAGCCGGGTGGAGAGCGTTCCCGCGAGGAGGCCCGAGCCGCGCGAGGGCACGGCCACGGGGGCCTCGTCGAGCGTCTCGTCGGTGAAGAGAGTGACCTTGGCGAGACCGGCGGCGTGGGTGAGGGCGAGAAACTGCCAATCATCGAGGGCATCGCCCGCCTCCTCCAGTTTGGCCTGGAGGGTGTAGGCGAGGGCGAGGTCCATATTGTCGCCCCCGAGGAGAATGTGCTCGCCCACGCTGATGCGCTCAAGGGCAAGGTTGCCGTCTTCCTCGGACACGGCGATGAGGCTGAAATCCGCCGTGCCCCCGCCCACGTCGCAGACGAGGACGATGTCGCCCGCCCCGACCTGCGAGCGCCACGCCGGACCCGCCTGCTCCGCCCATGCGTAGAAGGCCGCCTGCGGCTCCTCCAGCAGGACGACGTCGCGGAATCCGGCGGTCTCCGCCGCTTCCACTGTGAGCCGCCGCGCCGCTTCGTCAAACGAGGCCGGCACCGTGACGACGACCTGCGCCGCACCGAGATCCCGCTCCCGCCCCTCACGGGCCTCGGCGTGGAGCACGCCCTCGCGCAGGTGCTCCAGATACCGCCGCGAGCATTCCGCAGGGGAAAGTTTGCCCGCGGCGATGTCCGAGCCCCACGGCAGCACCGCCGAGCGCGGGTCGATGTGCGGGTTGGAGAGCCACGACTTCGCCGAGGTGACGAGCCGGTCCGGCACGACCGCGCCATGGCTGCGCGCAAAAGCGCCGACGACCGCCTGCGGGTCTTCGCCGCCGTCCCCCCGCGCCCACGGCAAGCGCAGGCTCTCTGGCGCGAACTCGCCCGTCCGTGGAAGATACAGCGCGGAGGGCAGGGTGTCGCGCTCGCCGATCTGCCCGGGGCCGAGGATTTGCGTGATGCCGGGCACGCGGGCCTCCCCGGAGGAGAGGTCCTCCAGCGCCGCCGCGCTGTTACTCGTGCCCAAGTCGATGCCCAAAGTGAATGTCTTTTCCATGATGTAGCCTCGCCGGAAGCACAAACCGCGCGCGTTTTTCCGCGCCCGGTCCGCCCCTTCCAAAAACCCGCCATACAAAGCCGCCCCAGGCGGGCCCCTCAATCCCTTTCGCCCACGCCTGCGCGATTTCATGAAATCCGGGATGGACAGGGGCCTCTTTTCCCTGCGAGCGTTTGCGTCATGGCCTATCAACTGACCGGAACCGTCAAAGCCGTCTTCGACACCCGCACCTTTGCGAGCGGCTTTTCCAAGCGCGAATTCGTCGTCACCAGCGAGGACAAGTTCCCGCAGGATGTCGCCTTCGAGTGCCTCAAGGAAAAAGCCTCCCTTCTCGACAACGTCGCCGAAGGCCAGCGCGTCACCGTGCATTTCGACATCAACGGCCGCGAATACCAAGGCCGCTACTTCGTCAACCTCGCCGCATGGCGCATCGATGCCGCCGGAGCGGACGGCGGCAGCCCCCCGGCCGACGCCGTCGAAGACACGACCGACTATTCCGAGCCCGACGGCGAGCCGCCGTTCTAACGTTTGTCGCAAAATTGCCTGAAAAAGTCGCGTAAAGGTATGGATGTATCCCGCCGCTTCATTTATTCTCTAACCCGTGTTGGTTCATTCCCCGCAAACACCAAAATTCCCCGTCGATGATTGCTTGCCCGATTTTTCCGTCTGGCGCCGGTCTTTGCCGCGTTTTGTTGGGTGCATGGATTCCGGGCCGCACTTTCGGCAGAAAAAGGCAAAAAAAAGCCTTGCATCCGCCGGGGCAATGTCTACGGTGGTCCTTACGGTCATTGTAGACTTCAACCAAGTAAACCGTTCATAAACACTTACCTTAAACAACCAATGAATATGAGATCCCTAAAACCCGCCCTCCTCGGTAGCCTCATCGCTTCCGTGGCCCTCCCCCTCCACGCGACCTCCGTCTACACCGACCCCGTCGGCGCGGTGGTTACGGAAATTCCTGCCGGAACGACGGTGTTGTCGAACCCATTCCAGCATGCCAAGCTGTTCCAAGGCGAAGTGGATTCCGTCAATGGTGCTGAAGTGACCGTTTCCGGCTCACTTCCGACCTTGGATGGTCCTCACTACTTGCAGGTCATCTCCGGAGCCGCAGCCGGTTCCATCATTGACATTGATTCGGCCGCTAACAGTTCCCTCCAACTCGTTGGCGGTGCCGACGGCATTGATGGCGGTGACATAGTGGCAGTACGTAAGCATTT
>SKLD01000416.1 GCA_007123395.1 Opitutales bacterium | reverse complement strand
GGTCCCAACGGCAAGTTCACCGCCGTCACGAAGACGATCGGCAAACTGCCGCCCGCCGAACGCCCCGGCGCGGGCAAGCTCATCAATGAGTACAAGACGCGTCTCCAGGCGCGTTTCGACGAGGCCCTGCGGCGGCTCGACTCGGCGGAGCTGGCGGCCAAGGTCGGTCCCGCCGTCGATGTCACGTTGCCTTCGCCCGACCACGGACCCGGCGGGGCGCACCTCATCAGTCAGGTGCGCGAGGAGATCTGCTCCATCCTGCGCAAGATCGGGTTTGTCGTGGCCGACGGCCCCGAGGTGGAGACGGAGTATTTCTGCTTCGACGCCCTCAACACGCCCAAGGACCACCCCGCGCGCGACCTCCACGACACCTACTACATCCATCCTGAGACGCGCTTCGGCAACGTGAGCCGCAAAGGCAGCGAGCGCTTTCTCCTGCGCACGCACACCTCCAGCGTGCAGATCCGCACGATGCTGGAGCAACCGCCGCCTCTGCGCATCATCGCCCCCGGTCGCTGCTTCCGCCGCGACACGGCCGACGCCACGCACTCCGCCAACTTCAACCAGATCGAGGCGCTCTATGTCGACAAGGGCGTGACCGTGCGCGACCTCAAGGCCGATCTAGACTATCTCTTCCGCAGCCTCCTCGGGCCCGACGCCGAGACGCGCTTCCGCCCCCACTATTTCAGCTACACGGAGCCGAGCTTCGAGGTCGATTTCCGCGCCGCGCACCTCGGCAAGGTCGGCTCGGAGTGGATGGAGATCATGGGCTGCGGCATGGTCGATCCCGCCGTCTTCGAGGAGGTGGGGTATGACCCCGAGGTGTGGACGGGCTACGCCTTCGGCCTCGGCATCGAGCGCATCGCCATGACGATCTACGGTATAGACGACATCCGCTACCTCTACCAAAACGACTTCCGTTTCCTGCGCCAGTTCGCCTGAGCGCGCCATCTTTGCCAAACCCCGGAAAAATAAAAATTTCAACATGATTGTCTCACGCAACTGGATCGAGCGCTACGTGGACCTCGACGGCATCGAAGATTCCGCCGTCGAGCACGCCCTCACCATGGTCGGCTTCGAGGTCGAAGGCGTTACCCGCAGCGGGCTGCCGCCCCTCGAAAACATCGTTGTCGGCGAGGTCGTCTCGCACGACCAGCACCCCAACGCCGACCGGCTCTCCGTCTGTCAGGTGCGGGTGGACGCCGGCGAGCCGCGCACCATCGTCTGCGGCGCGAAGAACTTCGCCGACGGCGACCGCGTCATCGTGGCCCTGCCCGGCGCCGTTTTGCCGGGCGACTTCGAGATCAAGGTGAGCCAACTGCGCGGCGTCGAGTCGCACGGCATGATGTGCTCCGAGCGAGAGCTGGGCCTTGGTGACGACCACGCGGGCATCGCCGTGCTCGCCGAACGCCCGGAGATCGGCACCCCCGTCAACGAGGTCTTCGACGCCGGGGACACGCTTTTCGACATCGAGATCACGCCCAACCGCCCCGACGCGCTCAGCCAAGTGGGCATCGCGCGTGAGCTGGCGGCGTGGTTCAAGCGCGACCTCGTCTACCCGGACATCCGCGTCAATCTCCTCGCCGCCCCCGGCGGCCATCTCATCGAGTCCGTCGACTCCGAGACGGAGGAAAACTGCCCCCACTACCGCGGCTACTCCATCCGCGGCGTGAAGGTCGGTCCGAGCCCCCGCTGGCTCAAGACCGCCCTTGAGTCCATCGGCCTGCGGCCTATCAACAACATCGTCGACGCGACAAACTTCGTCCTCCACGAACTGGGGCAGCCGCTCCATGCCTTCGACGTGAAAAAGATCCGCGGCGAACGCATCATCGTGCGGCAGGCACGCAAGGGCGAGCACATCACCACCCTCGACGAAAAGAAGCGCGCCCTCGATCCCGGCATGATGGTCATTGCCGACGCCGAACGCGCCCTTGTCGTGGCCGGTGTCATGGGCTCGGTCGACGCCGAGGTCGACGGCACGACGACCGACATCTTCCTCGAGTCCGCTTACTTCAACCCGTCCTCCGTGCGCCGCACGGCGCGCACCCTCGGGCTTTCGACCGACAGCTCCTACCGCTTTGAGCGCGGCGTCGATCCCAAAGGCGCGGAATACGCCGCCCTCCGCTGCATCGACCTCATCCTCGAACTCGCCGGGGGCGAGGCGCTGGGGCCGCCCCACGTTGCCGGGGAGCCGCCCTTCATGGAGCGGGAAATCGAGCTGTCGACGGAGTGGGTGCGCGGACGCCTCGGCTTCGACATCTCCGACGAAGACATGGCCGCGCACCTCGCCTCGCTCGAACTCGACGTGCGTGAAACGACGGACGCCGAAGACAGCCCGCTCCTCCTCGTGGGCGTCCCGAGCTTCCGCCTCGACCTCTACCGGCCCATCGACCTCGTCGAGGAAATTCTCCGCCTCCACGGGTCGGACAAGGTGCCGCCCGCCGAAGTCCGTACCCACGGACTCCTTGCCGACGACGATCCGCTCGTCACCTTCACGCGCCGCGTCTCCGCGCTGCTTATCGGCCGTGGCTTCCAGGAAGTTTCCCACTACAGCCTGCGCGACGGCGCCGAAGTGAAAAAATGGTACGGCCACTGCGCGGAAGACAACCTCGCCCTCACCAATCCGCTCGCCAGCGACGCTTCGCACCTGCGGCCCTCCCTCATTCCGGGTCTGCTCGACTGCTTCGCTTTCAACCAAGCACGGCTCAATCCGCTCGTTCCCGTCTTCGAGGCGGGGCGCGTCTTCCGCGAATACGACGGCAAAGTCTTCGAAATGCTCAGTGTCGCCTTCGCCCTGCCGCGCGAGGGCGCCGAGGGTTGGCTCCGCCGCGAGCCCGTTGACTTCCACGCCGTTGCCCGTGTCGCCCAGGACATCTTCCTCCAAGCGGGTGTCTCCGTCGATCCTGCCCGCTTCGAAGCCGTCACCGACGACAGCGTTTGGCAGGACGGCCACGCCGCCCGCTTCGGCGGCTTCAAAATGGGTTTCGAGGCCGCCTTCGGAGTTCTCAATCTCAACATGACGAGTCGGTGGGATCTCCGCACCCCCGTGTGCGCGGGAGCCTTCTACTTCACCCCGGAGTTTCTCAATCGCGAACCGCGCCGCCGCCGCTACCGTCCCTTCAGCGCCTTCCCGCCCGCCACCCGCGACCTTGCCCTCGTCGTACCCGTCGGCACCGCCGCCGGCCATGTGCGCACGGAATTGCTGCGCGTCGCCCGCGAGTCTGCCAAGGGCACTGGCATCGAGGTCGAGTCCGTTGAAGTCTTCGATGTCTACCAAGGCAAGGGTATCCCCGCCGACGCCAAATCGCTCGCCTTCTCCATCATCTTCCGCGCCCCCGAACGCACCCTCACCGACAAAGAGGTCAATCCCCGCTTCGACGCTATCCAGAAGAGAATCACCGAGGGTACCGGCTACTCCGTGCGCAAGTAGGTCGGTAACTTAACTACCGAAGGAACCGTTAGTCTAAGGCGTGGCTCTTACTAATCATTCCGGAATAGAAACAACAAGCACGGGCAACCGAAAAAATGTGGAAGCGGCATCTTGCCGCTTTGCCCGAAAGGTAAAAAGCGGCGAGACGCCGCTTCCACTCTTTTTGTGTCCCCATTATTTTGAAATCCTTAATAAAGCACGGCTAACAGACTTCGGGAAGGGATTCAAAGAGCGCAAACAAACTGTATTCGAATCTTCATACTGAAACTCGCATTGCTTTTCGACAAGGTCAGACCTGAGGAAAGCGAATGAGCGGCAAACGTGTTTTTCTTGCAATGATTGCGCCGGTGCGCCGGTATCCCCGGATATGCCTACAAAAATGACAATGGCCGACCTTGAATTGGTTGCCCCGGAGCATCCTGAAGCGCAGAGGATTGCCGTTATGCGGGAGTTCGGCAAACTGGAGATGGCACATGCGCGCACGCCGCAGGCGGGAGACAATGAGATCCGCGTGAAGATTAAATGGGTCGGCATCTGCGGTTCGGACATCGAAGCGTTCCGCGGGACGCGTAAGCCGGAGTTTATGTCGACGCCCACCCGCCTCGGCCACGAGGTGGCCGGGGTCATCGACCAAGCGGGCAAAAACGTCCACGGGGTGAAAGTGGGCGACCAAGTGACCTGCCGCTACGTGTGGGGTGCCTTCGCGGAATACATCGTCTGCCGTCCCTTCAATGTGAAGGTGCTGCCGCCGGAGTTTCCGCTGCGGGAGACGAGCCTCATCGACTGCGAAAGACCATGAAGATCACCCTCCAATACAACGAGCCCGCGAAGCCCGTCTCCATCGACTGGCGCTGGACGGGATTCACCCCGGCTTCGCTCTTGCTCGGCGAAGACATGAAGCAGACCCTCCGCTACATTGGCGCGGTGCCGCGCGGCGGGGTCAAGTATGTGCGGATTCACTACCTGCTGGAGTTGGTTTCGGCGAAGAACCTCGGAACGGAGGAGCCGGTGTACGATTGGTCGAAGCTCGACGAGGGCATCGACGCGATGGTCGAGAACGGGCTCGTCCCGTTTTTCGAGCTGATGGGCGACCCGTCGGGATTCTTCACCGACTACAAAGACCCTGTGCAGGCGCGCGCGTGGAAGCGTCTCGTGCGCGACCTTGCCCTGCACTACACGGAGCGCTACGGCCGGGAGGCGGTCGAGTCATGGTATTTTGAGACATGGAACGAGCCCGACGTGGGCTGGTGGAAGCAGGACTCGGAAGCGTTTATGATCTACTACGACGCCTGTTCCGAGGGCCTGCGCGAGGCGAATCCCAAGCTGCGCTTCGGCGGACCGGGGACGACGTTGACACTGAGCACACGCTTGCGCGATTTTCTCAAGCACATCGACACGGGGCGCAACTACTTCACGGGCGAACCGCCGCGTATCGACTTTCTCTCCGTGCATGAGAAGGGCGCGTGGTCGTCCGCCGAAGACATCCCGGTCTCCCCGGAAAAGATGGTCACGATGACGCGGCAGTTGCGCGATTACATGCGTGAGCACCATCCGCGTCTCCTCGGTATTCCGCTCATGAACAACGAGTGCGACCCGCAGGTCGGTTGGGCGCAGACGCACTCATGGCGGGGCTGGCCGTTTTATGCGGCTATCATGGCCAAGTGCATCGCGCACCATTTTGACACGCTGGTGGACGAAGACGGCGTCGACTTCACCTTCCTCGGCAACGACAACGGGTTCATTGGCGGATGGGGGCAGCGTACCCAGCTCGCTCGCTTCGTCCGCAAGCGTGGGTTCGAGATGGAGCACTTCACGCTCATCAAGAAACCCGCGCTCAATCTTATGACCGGGTTGAGCCTGTTGGGCGGGGAACGGCATCCCGCCAAGGTGGAGGGCAACGGGGAGTCGACCTTTACCCTTGCGACGCGCCTCGGGGGCGGGGAGGGCTACGCCGCGCTCCTCTGCCGCGCGGACAACCGCTCACGCACTGGAGACCGCGCGGACCTTTCGCTGCGCCTTGAGGGCCTTGCGCCGGGGGAGTACACGGTTGTGCATTACCGGATTGATGAGTTCCACGGGAATCCCTACCGCACATGGGAGGACGGGCTCCCGAACAGGGAAGTCGGGAAGGAGGCGCCGGACGCAGCGCTCGTCGCCGCCATGCGGGCCAAACAGGAACTGACGCGATGGGGTGAGACGGATGAGACGGTCGTTGGCCCGGACGGAGTCTTCACTGCGAACATGGACTTTCCGCTGCCGTCCGTTCATTTCGTTCTCCTCCTTCGGAGAGATGCTTTTGCCGCCCCGCCGGAAGCCGTCGACGGATTGCGCGCCGCCAAGTACCACGGCATACATGACAAAGAAGAGATCCTGCTGACATGGAGACCGCCAGCGAGCCGCACGGTGGGCAACCACAATGTGGAGTGGCGCAGGGACGGCGGCACATGGGAGGCACTTTCGCATGCCCCGCTGCTCGATGGCTCGTTCCTCCACGCACGCCAGCCTGTCCCCGCCGGGGCCGAGTATAGGGTCCGGCCAATGGACTACCGGAATAGTCCGGGTCCGTGGTCGCAACCCGTGCGGGCATGATAAAGTCCTGCGCCCAAAAAGAGGGCAGGGCGAAAGGGATTTCGCCGGGAGAGTGTCCCTTCCGGAACTGCTGCGCTGCGGCGTGCGCTACCTGCCGGACGGTGCGGTGATCGGGAGCAGAGGTTGGATCGAGGGCTGGCTGCGCGAACGCGAGGTGCCGCGCAAGACCCCGCTGACGCGCATGCGCTTCGCGGACTGGGGCGGGCTGTGCAGTCTGCGGAATCTGCGCAAGAATGTTGTCGGGTGAATTCCTTTTTCGAATGTCTTGAAGGTCGGACGGCGGCGGGTTGTGTTAGGGGACGATGACTTTCCAACCGAATCCACCGCCGCCGGGGCAGCCCCGGCAGTTGAACCTCAAGCAGATGGCGGAGCAGTTCATGGCCGGGATGCAGCGGCACTTTGACATGCTCGCCTTTAACCTCGTTTCACGCGAGGCTGCCGCGGAATCGGCCTACGATGAGCGTGCCAAAGCGGTCGGTCTCATGCCGGTGGCCTCGCTGCACCGCAACTTTGAGCAGACCCAGGCGCAGGCGCGCGACCTCCTGCACGCGCAGGTGATGAATGACGCCATGAACCTTGCCGTGCATTGCCTCCACAACGCCCACCTGTTCCTCGCCGTTATCCGCGCCAACCATGACCGCCCCGGCCAGCAAGCAGCCATTCAGGAGGAAGTGAATAAGGCGCAGCAGGCCTTTGTGCGCGCGCAGATGGACGAAAAGTTCAACCAACTCGAAAACAACTACAAGGTCATGTGTCCGCTGGAGGACACGATTCTCTCCATGGGCTTCGCCCTTCAAGCCTTCGCGCGGCAGCAGGGCATCGTCCGTGAGGGACAAATTGATGACAGCGGGGAACTTACCTTCGAACTCAAGCACGGGCGCGAAGGCATCCCGCTCGCCGATCTCGCCCGTCCCGGCACGGATGTGGAGACTGTCAACAAAGTCTTCCGCGAGGGTGAAAAGATCGCCTTCAGCGACAGTGAACTGCAGTGTCTCCTCCTCACCGTCACGGCTTTCGGGCAGGAGCTTTTTCAGTCGGTGGCGGACTATGCCCGCGACCACCGGCCCCCGCAGCCCTAATGTGTGCCGGCGCTGGAAAAGCGGGCGACGGATGCATCTATTACGTGGCCGTCGTTTTTCCGGAGTCTGAATCTTTTGCCTGCGGCGTCTCGCGGGCGACCTCTTTGGCGAAGTAGGTGAGAATGATGTCGGCGCCTGCGCGGCGGATGGCGAGCAGGCTTTCGTCGCGGGCGCGGCGGAGGTCTAGCCAGCCGAGGCGGGCGGCGGCATGGATCTGGGCGTATTCGCCGCTCACTTGGTAGGCCGCGACGGGTAGGTCGGTACGCTCGCGGGCCTCGCGGATGATGTCGAGGTAGGGCCCGGCAGGTTTGACCATGAGAATGTCGGCACCCTCGGCGGCGTCCAGGTCGAGTTCACGGAGAGCGGCGCGGCGGTTGGCCGGGTCGAGTTGGTAGGTATGCTTGCCGAGGAGCGTAGTTCCCGCCGCGGCGGCGCTGCCCACAGCTTCACGGAACGGACCGTAAAAAGCGCTATTGAACTTGGCGCTGTAGGCGAGGATGCCGGTGCCCGTGTAGCCGGCCGCATCGAGTGCCTTGCGGATTGCGCCCACGCGCCCGTCCATCATGTCGGACGGGGCGACGAAGTCCGCCCCGGCGGCCGCGTTGAGCACCGCCATTTCGCATAGAATCGACACCGTGCGGTCGTTGTCCACGTCCGTGCCATCCTCCGTCAAGACGCCGTCGTGTCCGTGGTCGGTGTAGGGGTCGAGGGCGACGTCGGTGATGACGCAGAGGTCCGGATGGGTCGCCTTGACGGTGCGCACGGCGCGGAGGATAAGCGTTTCGGGATCGAGAGCACCGATTCCGGCGGCGTCCTTTGTTTCCGCCGCGAGGACCGGAAAGAGAGCCACGCCGCGGATGCCGAGGGACGCCAATTCGCCGCACTCCGCCGCCAAACGGTCGAGCGGCAGGCGGACCTGGCCCGGCATTGACTCGATGGGTTCGGGCTCGCCGCTCCTGCGGTCGAGGACAAAGAGCGGCTGAATCAGTTGCTCCGGGTGCAGGCGCGTCTCCCGCGCCAGCGTGCGGACCGCGTCGCTGCGGCGCAACCGGCGCGGACGCTGCGTGATTTCAAAGGCAGTCTCCATGATGCCGCGCACTGTGAGCGGCGTGGCGCGGCGTGGCAAGCTGTCGTGGCAAGGGACCATGGTAAGCTGCGTTTCCTCGGGTAAGAATGATCGGTAACCACTGATGTTGGCTTACGCTTCCTGCATCGGCTCCGGTGTCCTCGAGGGAGCGGTCAGTACCTTGGCTCCGCTGTCTAATCATTTGATTTTTTTTGCGACAGACCCGAAATAAATGAAGGCGATTTTCAGGAAACAACTGTTGCGTGAATCGGCGGAATTCGGAAGAAGTAAAGGTAGGTTGGGCGTTGTTGAGAGTCCGGTCGGGCGGCAAGCCGTTCCGACTACAGCGGGGTGCCTTTGCGGCGCTGTTTAATAATTATAAAAAAGGCTTGATAGCGGAACGGAGGTGGACCAAAAAGGCTTTATGAAATTTGTGATTTGCTCTCCCGGCAGGCCGGATGCGCCGGGAGACTTTTCAAAGCCGATTTGATCCGTCCTGTCACCGGGCGCTTTTTTCCTGCCAACTCAACCTCAAATAGCACATCCATGAAATCCATCACCGCCCTATTGACCGGTTCACTCGCGCTCACGCTGGGAACTGCCTTCCTCTGGGCTGACTGGGTTGTCGTCGACCGCTTCGAAGATCCGGAACTGCCGAATTGGTATATCCATATTCCGAATGCCGATAACCCGGACCGGGTCGATCCGGACAATCCGCCTTACATTACCGTGATTCCGGATCCCTTCGGTGGTTCCGGCAATGCACTGGAGATTTTCCCCGGCGTGCTCATCGACAACACGGTGAACATGTTTGCTTCGCTCCTTGTTCCCGAAGAAGCACGGATTGTGGACCCGTTCCCCGAAGTCGGCCTCTCGACCCTCTATTTCCGGGTGGCGCGCCCCATGGTGGGCAACCGGCCGGCTCAAATTTCCGTCTCCTATGGTCTCGTCGGTTATCTCATCGACGAAATGGGGAATCTTATTTTGGACGAGGACGGCGATCCCCAGCGACCCACGACGTGGGGCCATTACTCCGTGCAGGCGCGGTGGTCGAACCAGTCCACGATCGACATCCGCGACGAAGCCATGTCTCCCCAGTTTGTGCCGGTGCGCCCGGAACCCTTCAGTACCGACACATGGTATGAAATCTGGTTTGTCATCAATCATCCGGAGAACACGTTCCGCCAGTATATGCGCGGCGGGCTTGAGTTCCCCGGTCCGGACCCGGTTCTTGTTTATCCTTTCGATGAAAGCGTCCCCGATGCAAGCTACCGCACAGCAACCTTTGAAGACCTCGCCTACTTCTACATCGGAACGACCACAGGTTCGGTATCGGGCGGTGCGTCGGGGATTGATCCTTCGTATCTCTCCGAGATCCACATCGACCCGACGGGAATGAATTTGACCACGCCGCCCCTCGTCGGCGGGGGCGGTCCCGTTGATCCGGTTGAACCGGTGCAGAATCCCTTTGACGCCTTGGTCGAGGGTGAGTGGACGGACATTCCGGCGGTCGGCCTGAACTACGGCTTCCATGACGGTCCGGGATGGAGCTATCATGTCGATCTGGGGCCCTTTTACTCGGCGGGCTTCCCTTGGCTCTACCACCAACCGGCGGGTTACCTCTACTACGTCGACGGCGACTACGAAACCTCGGGTATCTTTCTATTCAATGAAGATCTCGGCTGGCTCTATACCGTCGCCGGCTCCGGCGGCCGGCTCTACGTCTACAATGCGGATGCTTGGGTTAGGCCGTGACGGCACCCGCACAGAGCCGGATGCCCGGATAGACT
>SKLD01000084.1 GCA_007123395.1 Opitutales bacterium | reverse complement strand
ATCAGCCCCACCAGCCAAGGCGTGTCCTGCACAAGCACGCTGCCGAAGCGCTCCGCCCACAGCGTCCCCGCCGTCCCGTGCGCGAGGTTGAACCAACGCGTATAGCGCTGCCGCAACGTGCGCATGAACTCCGAGATGTCGCCCATGCGACGGCGCAGCCGCTCCCGCAGGGCCTCCGCTGTCTCCGCATCGCCTTTCTCTAGCGCATGCGCCAGCTCGTCCGCGTTCAGCCCGCTCCACTGCGCGCGTGACGCTCCGTAGAGCGCGCGGTAGCGTTGCACCAAGGTGGCGTCGTCGCACATGCGTGCCGCCGGATCGATGCGCACAAGGATGTGGAAGTGCGTCTCCAGCACACAGTAGGTGATCAACTCCACCCCGCTGAACTCCGCCGCGCGGTGCAGCGCCGCGACCCACACCTCCCGCTGTCCCTCCAACAGCAAGCGCCGCTTCTGGATCACCCGCGATGTCACATGATAAACCGCCGGCCCGTCCTCACGTTTTATTCTGATTTCTCCCATAATATAAAAATGAGTATTTGAACACTAAATTTCTTCAAGATTTTGAAACGCAAAGATTGTGGAACGCAACAAATACAAATTCAAAATTCTGATATCAGACCTCGGTTTGCAAGTCTTATTTCTCCAAGAATTTGAAAAAAATGGTTTAGAAGGAGGTACGCTGTATCGGATCGCACTTGTGCAGTAGGGAAGCCACGCTGCTGACTCTCCGTGCCTCTCTCGAGGAGCTGGGTTCATCCAATTGCTCGACGCGCTCTCCTGACCAGCGAAGGGCTTGTCTCATCTTCGCCTGCTATATCCAAGACGGGAAAGACCATTGGCGGCTGCCGCTGAATTCAGTCTGCCGTCCCCGGAGCAGCGGTCTCGATGCAGAAAGCTCCTCAGCGCCCGACGGCAAGCCGTGTTGCGGGGGAGACCTTCGCCGCGCCTCCAGTGAGGAAGCGGAACAGCGCTTGGAAGAGTTCCCAGTTGCGAGAGTCGGGGAAATTCGACCGACGCCCGAGACTGGCAGTCACGCAACCACAAAACGTCCAATTCCGCCAAAAACCGCCCTCTACCCCCACTCCATGCCGAACTGCCGCAGCCGGTCCGGCAGTCCTTTGCGGAAGGCAAAGTAACCTTTCACGCAATGAGGCCAGTGGATTTCGTCCCACTCACGGCGGTGCTCAATGAGGCGGACTCCGGCGCGACGCAACTCCACACGCAGCCGCGCCATGCGTTCGCGCATCGGACCGACCGGAGGTTGCAGGACGCGCACAGCATTGAGGTGCTCCCGCACCGCCCAGTGCCGGACCGCCGTCGTCCATGCGTCCACCGACCCGCAGTAAATCCTCATGGGCGTGGGTCGGCTCACGTAACTGCCGGGGGATGCCTTGGCACGGAACGCCAGTTCATCGTCGTGCCCGATCCGCACCAGCTCACCGCCCCAGTGCGATGCGAGGCGATCGGCGCAATCCGACGCTGCCTCAGCCCGGAAGGCGCGCACGGTTTCACAAAGACGCAACTCTGAATCGGCTTCGTTGGCGTGGAAGAGCGCTATGCTGGAGAAGGGACATTGCGCGAGCGCGCCTATCTCCGGGACAAGGTCGTCCCCGGTCACGAGCAACCCGCAGGGAGACGAAGAAAGCGACGGCAACAATGCTCCACTCAAAGGTTCCAGTGAAGGTAACGGTGCGGCGGGCTCGGGCGTAAAATCCGGTTGGCGGGAGTCCCCGCTCAATCCGGACGGATCAAACTGTCCATGCGTATATTTACGAATGTTTGCCGACCTTGCGAGGTAGTGCTTGCCGGAGGTGTGCAAGCCCGCGATCCAACGCCAAGACAACGTATTGCTAGCCGGATCACCATCGAGCAGGTGACGCAAAAAGAAATCAGCTCCCAACTCCCAAGGAAGACGTAGCGTAAATATCCAAATCGACGCATACCACATGCGAACATGGTTGTGGAGGTAGCCGGTATTCACCAACTCACGCGTCCAAGAATTCATACAATCGAAAGGAGACTCCCCGCTCACAATCTGACGGTAGCGTTCCCGCGCACCGTTGTCGAGTTCAGCCAAAAGGCGCTCAACTTCCCGCCGGTAGCGGATCCACACACGGGGACGCATTTCCATCCATCCTTTCCAATATGTACGCCACGCCAACTCGTCGATAAACTTCCGCGGCCCCGCGCCCGATCCAGCGCCGATGGCCGCCCGAACGACTTCCTCCTCGAGAAGCAATCGCGACCGCAGGTATGGGCTCAAACCGCTGACCCCGCCGGATTCGGGAGCGGTATAACTACGCGTGTGCGCGTACTCGCCCAAAACAGGAAGATACGCCTCCAAACGTTCCAATCCGACGGCACGTCTTCCACGGGGAAGGCGCGCCGCACTATCGGGAAGGAAACTGGCGAGTTGACGATTCATTTTTCTAGACCCAAATAAATCCATAATCCCCCGCCGGAAACACCCTAAACATAGGCGGCGGTTGATTCCCTTGGTGAACGGTCGCATAAAGACCCGTGGACGGACTTTTTTCCGCCTCGAAACACGCCGCGATTTTCTTGCGAAAAAACCTTGATCCCCCGCCGCAAACCCCGTTCCCTCCATGGTTTTCCAGATGAAAGATCCTGCTCAGGTGGTGGAATTGGTAGACACGCACGCTTGAGGGGCGTGTGCCGCAAGGCGTAAGGGTTCAAGTCCCTTCCTGAGCACCATTTTCCCTCGTAAAGGCTTGTAAATCAGTAGTTTACTGACCTATCCCTCTGCGTAAGACAGATTCGGTGTATATACTCGGCATGTTTGACCCGAAGGCGTGATGCGAGGTCAACGGAAGCAGGTCTCTCTCTAGCTACGCAGGGAATGTTGCACAAAGATTCGACAGGTCCACCCGCTTCGCCGGTGTAAGCACCGACATCACCGCGCCAAGCCACCCAGACGCCCCATTCAACGGACGCACGGCTCCTTCGCTACGCGTTCGCCGGACCGCGCCGCCGGTAGCTGAAAGACTTCGGGCTGACAGTTTGCGGCGGCAATCTTTCCGCGAACGACGACCAACGCGAGGCGACACGGCAGATCCCCCGCACCCGACGGAAACGGCGCTACATAGCGTCCCAACCGCCGCCGAGGACCTTGAAGAGCGTGGCGGCGGCGGCGCGGTGGTCTCGCAGGGCGTCTTCATAGGCAAGGCGGGCGTCGAGGAGAGCGCGCTGGGCATCAAGCCGTTCAAGGAAGGAGATCAGACCTTCGCGGTAGCGAATCTCGGCAATTTCGTCCGTGCGCTCAAGGGCGTTGACAAGCCGGCCGGTGGCCGCGACCCGTTCCGCTTCGGTTTCAAAGAGGACGAGTGCGTCGCGTGCTTCGTTAAAGGCAAGCCGCACGACGAGTCCGTATTGCCCCTCTGCCTGGCGGGCGAGGGCCTCCGCTGTTTCGACGCGTGCGCGGTTGCGACCAAAGTCCCATAGATTACCGCCAAGGCCGCCGGCGAGGCGCCAGGTTTCCGTGCCGTCGGCAAAGAGGTCGCCCGCCGAACCGGTCGCCGTGCCGAGAAGGGCGGAGAGGTTCAGCCGCGGTAGGCGCGTCGCCTTCGCTACGCCGATGCCCGCCGTGGCGGCGTGCAGGGCGGCTTCGGCCGCGCGGATGTCCGGTCGGCGCTCAAGGAGTTCGGAAGGAAGGTAGGCGGGGATGGTATCCGGCACCCCGGCCTCGGTCTTCTCAACGCGGGTCGACCAGTTGCGGGACTCTACCCAGAGCGCGGCAGGTTCGAGACCGGTAAGGACCGAGAGCGCGCCCTCCAGCACACGCACGCGCTGCTGGCGGGCCGGCAGCGCGGCGCGGGCAGCTTCCCACTCGGACCGTGCCTGTTGCAGGGCAAGCTCATCGATGTCGCCGCCCTCGCGCCGGATTTCCTGGAGGCGGAGTGTCTCGGCGCGGGACTCCACCGTGTCGCGTGTGATGGCAAGCTGGTTGCGCGCGGCGCGCCAGTCAAAGTAAGTGGTCACGACATCGGCGGCGACATTCAAGCGCACGGCATCGCGGGCGTAATGGCTCTCGCGCAGCAGTGCTTCCGCGCTTTCACGCTCGCGGGCGAGCCGTCCCCACAAATCCACTTCGTAGCTGAGCATCCCCGAGACGGTGAAGAGATTGGTTGTCGTGGAACCGACCCCCGGAATACCGAGGGCCGCCCCCGGCCGCCGCTCCCGCGAGGCTTCGGCTTGGGCGTCAAGGCTCGGCCAGCGGTCCGCGCGGGAGAGGCCGAGACGCGCGCGCGCTTCTTCCACCCGCGCCGCCTGTATTTGGATTTCCAGATTATCGTCGAGGGCCCGTGCCACGAGTTCGTCGAGAAATGGATCCTCGAAAGACCGCCACCACTCGACGAGATCCCAGTCGGCGGCGGTATCGAGAATCTGGTTCTCCGGCCAATCCGCGGGGGTTGCGATCACCGGGCGTTTGTGGTCGGGTCCGGTCGTGCATCCGGCGAGGGCACCGACGGCGAGGACCGTGAGGACACGTTGCATGGTTGGTGAATGAAACATGGTAGTCTCCTTCAGGCCGCGCGGGCTTTGCGCTCGCGCTGCCAAGTGGCGATGTTCGACAAGAGTTTGTAGAAGAGGGCGACGAAAGGAAGCGCGAGCGTGCTTGCGGCAATCATGCCGCCGACGACCACGGTCCCGATCTCCTGGCGACTGGCCGCGCCCGCGCCGGTGGCGAAGAGCAACGGCAGGCTGCCGATGATAAAGGTGAGCGCCGTCATCATAATGGGACGGAAGCGCTGGCGTGCGGAGGTTACAGCGGCATCGTAGGCGCTCATCCCCGCTTTACGGTTCTGTGCCGCGAATTCCACGATGAGGATTGCGTTCTTCGCCGCAAGCCCGATGAGCACAAGCAACCCGACTTGGAAGTAGATGTCATTCGGGAATCCGCGCAAGAAGGAGAAAACAGCCGCCCCGAGCACTCCGAAAGGCACGGCGGAGGCCACTGCCAGCGGCAGCGTCCAGCGCTCGTACTGCGCGGCGAGAATGAGGAAGACCATGAGCAGGCCCAGCCCGAAAGCCGCGCCGCCCGCGCCTGCCGCGACGTCGAGCTGGTAAGCCTCGCCGATCCATCCGAGGAGCGTGTCCGCCTCCGCATTGATCCGTGCGGCGACCGCTTCCATGGCCTCTTTGGCCTGCCCGGTCGTGAACCCAGGAGCAGGATCCGCCGTCAGGCGTGCGGCGGGGAAGAGATTAAAGCGGTCGATAACGTCCGCGCCGCCCGCACGTTCCAACGTGACAAGGGACCCCAGCGGAATCATTTCCCCCGTGTTAGAGCGGACGAATACCTTGTCGATGTCCTCCGGTTGCATGCGGAAGTCCGCTTCCGACTGGAGATTCACCTGCCAGAGCCGCCCGGCGTAGGTAAAGTCGTTCACATAGAGCGAGCCAAAGGTGCTGCGCATCGCATCGAACACCTGCGGTATGGCCACGCCCATGGCCTTTGCTTTTTCGCGATCCACCTCGGCATGATAACGGGGAATCGCTGTCTCGAGCGTCGTGCGTACGTTCATCAGCTCGGGCCGGGCCGAGGCCTCTTCAACAAACTGACCCGCGAGCGCCTCGATCTCGGCCGTCGTGGCCCCGCCGCGCACTTGCAGGTAGCCCTCGACCCCGCCGGTGAGCGACAGGCCTTGGATCGGGGGAGGAACGAAAGCGATGACAAACCCCTCGGGCATGCCCATCCCCATACCCATGACCTTGTTGGCCACGGAGGCGGCGTCCTGACCGCGTCCCGTGCGATCCCGCCAGTCGGTGAGGTTGAGAAAGCCTAGGCCCGCGTTGGTCCGCAGCGACATGGCGAAGATGTCGAATCCAGCGAAGGCGGCGAAGTCGGACACCTCCTCCAATTGCAGCACTTGTTGGGTCAGTGCGTCGCGCATTGCTTCCGTGCGATTGAGTGCTGAGGCCGGGGGCAGTTGATAAACCGCGAGGGCGACGCCCTGGTCTTCCTGCGGAACAAGGCCGGAGGGCATGCGGTTGAGGATGAAAAGAGCTGCCGCGATAACGAGGCCGAAAGCGACAAGGCCTACCGGCCAGAAGCGCAAGATCGTGCGCACGCCGAAGACGAATGTTCCCGCCACCCAGTCGAACCCGCGGTTGAAAAGGCGGAAGGGCGCAGCCACCGTCTTCGGTTCCCGGTCGAGCAAGACGGCGCACATGGCGGGTGTCAGGGTGAGAGCGACTACCCCTGAAACAACGACCGAAACGGCGATGGTCACGGCGAACTGCCGGTACAACTCACCCGTCAGTCCCCCGAGAAATGCCACCGGGGCAAAGACGGCGACAAGAACCAGCGTCGACGAAATGACAGCGCCCGTCACCTGTCCCATCGTCTCCACCGCCGCCTCTCGCGCCTTGAGCCCTTTTTCGCTCATGAGGCGCTCAACGTTCTCCATGACGATGATAGCGTTGTCGACGACGATTCCGATCGAAAGGACGAGGCCAAAGAGCGTGAGCAGATTAACGGAAAAGCCGAATAGCTGCATGCCTGCGAACGTCCCGATAAGCGATACCGGAATGGCCGCCACCGGAATGAGCGTAGCGCGCAGGTGCTGAAGAAAGATGAAGGTGACGAGCACGACCAGCCCTGTGGCAATCAGCAGTGTAATGAAAACCTCGCGGATGGAGACCTCGACAAATTCTGTCGTATCGTAGGGGATGGCGTATTCCGTTCCCTCCGGGAATCGTTGTTCGATTTCGCGAAAGGCCGCGTGGACGGCTTCCGCGGTTTCCAGAGCATTCGCCCCCGGTTCAAGGTAGACTCCGAGGGGGACGCTGGGTTCACCGTTGTAGGTGGCCGAAAACGAATAATTCTGGGCGCCGAGTTCCGCCCGCGCCACGTCGCCGAGACGCAGCGCGCTGCCGTCCTCGAGGGAGCGGAGAATGATGTTCTCGAACTCCTCCGGCGTGGAGAGCTGCCCTCGCGTCGTCACGGCATAAGTAAAGGATTGCCCTGCGGCCACCGGGTCCGCGCCGATACGGCCCGCCGCGAACTGAGCGTTTTGCTCGCGTACCGCCGCCGCGACATCCGCAGGCGTCAAACTGAACTCCGCCAGCTTGTCCGGACGCAGCCAAATGCGCATGGAATAGTCCTGCGGCACGAAGAGCGAAGCGTTGCCCACCCCGGGAATCCGAGCGAGTTCGTCGACGATGTTCAAGAGCGCGTAGTTGCTCAGCTCCACCGGGGTCATCACGGAGGACCGAAGCACGGCCACCATGAGAATGTTCGTCGAGCGCGCCTCCACCCGCACGCCCAACTCGCGGACGATCTGCGGCAGGCGGGGAAGCGCCGCCTGAACGCGGTTGTTCACATTGATGGCGGCTTGGTCCGGGTCCGTACCCATCGCAAAAGACACCGTCACCATGAGCATCCCTGCGTCAGTGCTTGTCGACTCCATGTAGATCATGTCGTCGACACCGTTGATTTCCTGCTCGAGGGGCGCGGCAACGGACTCCGCCAGAACTTCCGCGCTTGCGCCGGGGAACGTCGTCTGCACTACCACCTGCGGCGGAACAACATCGGGATACTGCTCAACGGGCAGGTTCATCAGCGCGGCAAATCCCGCGATGACAATAACAATGGAGATGACCGATGAAAAAATCGGCCGGTCAATAAAGAAGCGGAACATGGCTCTACTCTCCTTCCTGAATCTGCGGCGAGACCGTCATCCCCGGATGCAAGTTCACAAGGCCGCTCACGACGATGCGATCGCCCGCCTCCAAACCTGCGAGAACCACCTGCTTTCCAGTCACCACCGGCCCGAGACGCACGGTCCGCGCCTCCACCGTGTCGTCATCCTTCACGACAAAAACACGCGGCCCCTCCCGTCCCTGCGTTATGGCGGGCGGCGGAACGGGAAAGACGTCCTTCAGCTCCTGCAGTGACAAACGCACCCGCACAAACTGTCCGGGGACGAGGTCGCCGTCAGGATTATCAAAAAGCGCGCGTGCCTGTACGGAACCGGTGCGTGCATCGACCGTGCTGTCGGTGAAATCGACTACGCCTTCGTGCTCGTATTCGCTGCCGTCAGGCAGGATAAGCCGCACCGGATAACGGTACTCGCCATCGGGGTCCGCCATGGCCCGGCGGGCGGCGCGGTGCGTCACCGCGTCGCGCTCAGGAAGAGCAAAACGCACCTGCACGGGATCCTGCTGCACAATCGTCGTCAGCAAGGCACCGCGCTCGATAAGGCTGCCTTCAGGCAATGATTCCAACCCGGTCGGGCCCGCCACGGGTGCCTTTACGAGCGTATAGCCCAAATTCAACCGCGCCTCCTCAACCTGCGCCTCGGCGAGAGCGACGCGGGCTTGCGCCAACTCGTCTTCCGCCTGCGCGCGGTCGCGCTCGCGGTCGCTCACGGCGTTTTGCTCATGCAAGCCGGAAATACGCCGCCACTCGCGCGCCGCCTGCCCTGCCGCCGCGCGGGCGTTGGCGAGGTCCGCCTCCGCCGCCCGCAGCGCGATTTCGTAGGGCTCGCGTTCGATACGGAAGAGATCCGCCCCTCTCTCCACGTATTGGCCCTCCACATACAACCGCTCTTCAAGAATTCCGCCAACACGGGCGCGTACCTGAACTTCCCGCAGACCGCGGACTCGTCCGGCGTATGTCACTTCTACGTCGATGTCTTCCGGTTGCACAGCGACAGCAACGACCGGAGGCGGCGGCATACCGCCGGCACCGGGGCCGTTTGCGCCGGGAGAGCCGTCAGCGCCGTCGCCACCGCCGCAGGCCGTCAACGCAAGTGCGCTCAGCCCGATCACCGCCAAAAGCCCATAGATTGATAGAAGTTTCTTGTTTTTTTTGATGTTCATCAGTCAGCCTTAGTCAAGGTTCGTAAAAATCAGTTACCTCACGCGCCCCGCCGTGAACACGCCGTTCATAAGAATATCAATAATATCGTCCGCCTGGCGCTTAAACGGAATCTTGCGCGTCGAAAAGTGGTTGGTGAAGATGGTCCCGTAGAGGCAGTCGCCGACAACGTTGATGATGCGTTCGGGAGGTACGTCGCGGATGATACCGCGCTCAATCCCTTGCTTAACAAAAGCCGCACGCCGTTCGAAATTGCGTTCCCGGTAAACAAAATAGGTCGCCTGCTCGCGGTCACGGAACTCCGCCCGCTCAATAATGAGCAACTCCACCAAATCCGGGTTTTCGTCGAAAAAGCCGAGATACGTGAGGATCACACACTTCATCTGTTCCACCGGATCGTCCAATCCCTCTGCCGCCGCATCCACCCGCTCCGCCAGCGCGCGGATGCCCGCGTCCACCGCACCGAAAAACAACGCCTCCTTGCTCGGAAAGTAACGGTAGACCGTCCCCTTCCCCACCCCGAGGCGGTCCGCCACCACCTGCACGTCCGCCTGGCGGTAGCCCGCCGCCGCGAACACACCGGTCGCCACGCCAAGGATCTCCTCCCGCCGCCGCTCCGCCAACTCCGCGTCCCGCGGACGCCCAGGCCCTCGCTTTTTCGTCTTCATACGCATTCCACAATTATCGGACGGACGAGTCCGTCAACATAAAAAGAGGAAAATTTATGCTCTTTTTCGAAATCGGCGCAAAGAAACCGCCCGCAGCCTTTCCCGGCAGCAACACGGCATGCGGCGGACAACGCAGACAGAGCAAACGGGAGCCGCGCGCGCCCGCGAACGCTCCATCGGCACTACAACGCCTGCGGCGACTACAACTTCGAAGACATCGATACCGCACCCCTTGCGATTGGTGCCTCCAATCCACCCGTGCCGCGACCACTCCCCGCCACCGCGAGCTCCGAATGCTTCAGCACCTCCACCGGTCGCGCGCCGGGCGGCTTTGACAGCCGCGAAAGCGCAGCCGCTCCCTCACCCTCCCGCAGCCAAGCCTCCGTCCCCAGCGCCTTCCCGCGTGTGAAAAAGCCCGCCCGCAGGCGCAGCAGCTCGTGCGCCTCCAGCTCCCCGCCAGCCGCAACCGCCT
>SKLD01000030.1 GCA_007123395.1 Opitutales bacterium | reverse complement strand
CGTCTACAGCTCCGCCGTTTACAGCGACGACGGCGGGCAGACATGGAAGACCAGCCATCCATTTCCCGTTTTCGGCACCGGCGAGGCGGCCATTGTCGAGCTTAGGGACGGGCGCCTGCTCTACAATTCGCGCGAACACATGAGCCTCGGCAACCGCTACATCGCCACCAGTTATGATGGAGGGGAGACATGGGTAGACGTCTACCGTGATGCGGTTTTGCCCGACGGGCCCCTCGGCACCTCCTATGGGTGCATGGGCGGACTCGTTCGCTTGCCTCTTGATGATTACGATATCCTGATTTATAGTAACTTGGATACCGACGAAGGCGCGTTGCCTCCTGAGATCGGCGGCACCCATACCCGGCCACGGCAGAATATCACGGTGTGGGTGAGCTTCGACGGGGGCGACACATGGCCCCTCAAGCGATCGGTCTTTGCCGGTCCGTCAGCCTACTCGAATCTCGGGGTGGGGCGCAAAGGCACTGCCAGCGAAGGGCGCATCTTCCTCAACTACGACGGAAGTCCCGAGGCCCGCAACACCGCCGCCCAGATCGCCGTCTTCAACCTGTCATGGATACTGAACGGAGCCGATATTAACGACTTTCTCAATTGATCAAACGCATAACACCGAATGCCAACACCATGAAACCCCATTCGTTGTTCCGAATCCTTTTTCCCGTGCTTTCGGCAATGGCATCCATGGTCGTTGTCGCCACCCCTTCTGCGAGTGCCTCCCTGCCGGCTTCCCTCGAACCTTTTCTCGGGAGCCCGACTTTCTACTCGCGTGAGTTGTGGAGCGGGGAAACCGGCGGGCGCAGCACCCTCGTGGCTTTCAACGGGGATGTCCTTGTCATCAAAGGCGGTGCCTCGAGCGAATACAAGCGCAGCAGCGACGCCGGCTTGACTTGGACCACCGGGGACGCCTCGGGCGACGCCGCCCGCTTCAGCAACGCCGTGCTGAATGAGGCAAACGGCCACATTTTTGTGATGAACGCGGCGAACGACCGCATCTCAAGGAGCACGAATCACGGGGTGAGCTGGAATGCCTCGACGAGCTTCCGGCCCACGCCGGACGGATTCGGAAACCGGCCCACCAGTTTTTCCTCCCATCAGGCGGGAATCACCCTTCGGTTCGGCCCGCATGCCGGCCGTTTGCTAGTGCCAACGCGCGTGCAATACGGCCGGATTGATCCAAGTCTGCGTGGCTTCAACTACAGCAGTGCCGTCTATAGCGACGACGGGGGCGTGACATGGCACACGAGCCATCCCATACCCATCTTCGGCACGGGTGAATCGGCCTTGGTCGAGTTGTCCGACGAGCGCGTCATCTACAACGCGCGCGAGCCCATGAGTCTCGGCAACCGCTTCATTGCCACCAGCTACGACGGAGGTGTCACATGGGTGGAACCCTACCGCGATCCCGTTTTGCCGGACGGACCCCGGGGAACGTCCTACGGGTGCATGGGCGGTTTGATCCGCCTGCCGGTTGATGAATACGACATTCTCCTTTACAGCAATCTCGATACATACGCCGGTCAGTTGCCCTCGGAAATTGGTGCCACCCGCACCCGCGACCGCGAGAATGTCACCGTCTGGGCCAGCTTCGACGGCGGGCAAACATGGCCTGTGCATCGCAGGATTTTCGACGGGCCGAGCGCCTATTCAAACATCGGCGTCGGCCGAGCCGGCACCGTCACCGAAGGGAAGATTTTCCTCAATTACGACGGCGGGCCGGAGGGCCGCAATACCGCCTCCCACGTCGCCGTTTTCAACCTGAGCTGGTTGCTCAACGGCCAAAGCATCCACGACTTCCTCGATTAGTCATCTGCCAACCCCTTTCCGAACAATCATGAAGAAATCATCCGCACTCCCGTTTCTTACCCTCGGGTTTCTCGCCCTTACCGGCCCGCTCCACGCGACCGGACTGGACGCCTTTCTCGGGACAGAATCGTTTGATCTCCAGCAACTCTGGTCCGGCCCCGGCGGCACCAGCGTGGTCGTGGCCACGGACGGCTCCGTCCTTGCCTTCGAGGGCACCGGCGGCAACCGCGTGTTGCGCAGCACAAACGCCGGCGCCTCGTGGGGTGCGCCCGTGACCATCGGCGGCGATGCGCTCAACGGCAACGCCGTCGTCGACGAGGTCTCCGGCCACGTTCTCTACGTCAATCCCGCCCTCAACGCGCTTTGGCGAAGCACGAACGACGGACAAAGCTGGACCAAGCAGACCATCACAATCGCCGCCGACGGGCTGGGCAACCGCGGTCTCGACGTACGCTACATGCAGCCGGGGATCACCCTGCAATACATCTCCCGCCCGCCCTACGGCAGTGACCAGCGCGGCCGCCTCATCATGCCCGCGCGCATTCTCGGTCCCAACGATTCAGACGCCCCCGACTGGCGTATCTACCACTACGCCACCGCCATCTACAGCGACGACGGCGGCGCCTCCTGGCAGACGAGCATTCCTTTCCCCATCATGGGAGCGGCCGATGGCGCCATCGCCGAGCTGACCTACGACGGTCTTATCTTTAGCGCCCGCGAACAGATTACGCGCGGCAACCGCTATATCG
>SKLD01000156.1 GCA_007123395.1 Opitutales bacterium | reverse complement strand
GACCTGCGTGGAGAGACCCTTCTGCTTGGGAAAGGGCGCGGAGCGCGCTTCGCCCTGGTCAACACGCTGGGCCGCCACGGCCATTGCTGGCCGGTTTTGCAAGTGCGCGGGGACGGCTCCGTCGGTCGCTTCGCCCGGATGACCGCCCTTGCCGGAGACAACTGGCACATCGAGTTTGAGCGGGACGAGCCCCTCTATCAGCGGGGTTTGCGGGACGGCTTCTGCGAGGGCTGGCCGTGGTTTCTCGACAGCCTCCGGCCCGAGGGGCATCTCGGGCGTACTTTCGCCCGTCGGAACGCACCGGCCATAGGCGCGAACCGAGACCTGGACTTGTGGAGACCGGCGGACTACCTCCTTGCCGCCCTGCTTTTCGGCGGCGACTTCCCTGGCAACTTTCTCATCGGAGAGCACCACACCGCCGATGCCGAACCGAGCCCGTCCGAAGAGGATTGGCCGGAGATCGCGCGCCTGTCCGCCGAAGGTTCCGCCGCGGCGGGTGCCTCCGGCACGGCGGGCGGCGAGCGTGCGAAGTTTGTCACTTCTTCGGAGATCGTGAAGTTCGCCCGCGGAAGGTCCGGCGGGTCCGGACGCTGGGCAGACCTTCTCGTCGCCGAGGCGCTTGCCGCGGAGACACTCGCCGCTTTCGGATTCAATGCGGCCGCCTCGCGGATCGTCGAGCGCGGGGGGTTCGTCTTCCATGCCAGCGCCCGGTTCGACCGCACCGGCCGGCGGGGGCGGCGGGGCGTTCATTCCCTGCGCGCGGTTGACGACGGCCTGTTCGGAACCGCGGAGGGTTCATGGCCGGCGGTCGCGGAGCGCATGCGCGTGGAGGGCCTCCTGAGTGATCCGCACGCCGGGGAGGTCGCCGCCGTGTGGCATTTCGGACAACTCATCGGGAACAACGACATGCACGGGGGCAACTTCGCTTTCCATCCCGGTCCGGAGGGGATGCTTGTGCCGGCTCCGGTGTATGACATGCTTCCGATGCGCTACCGGCCGGTCGGCGGCATCCTGCCGGACAACCCGTTGCCGGACCCGCCCCCTGAAGCGGCCGCGGACGCCCCTGCGAGGGAAGCCGCCGCGGACTATTGGCGGCGGGTCGCGGAAGACGACCGTGTGTCCGCCGACTTCCGTGCGGTGGCGGACAGGAACCGCCGCCGGTAGGGAGCGGAAGAACTGAGAGGCCGCGGGCATCCAACTGTGCGAATCCGATGAAATCCTACCGTCACAACGCCCGCCGCTGCCTGGTGATCCCTGATGTGCATCAGGATCTCCGGTGGCTGGAGCGTGTCCTTGCGGCGGAGCGGGACCGAAGCGATTTGGTCGTGTTTCTCGGCGACTACTTCGATTCCGAAGGGAAGGACGCGGCTCCCGCAGATCGTCGGGCATACCCGGCCCCGCGACGGATCCTCCGGAGCGCGAACCAAAGGCCGGTCGTGGTGCCTCGACGACGAACCGCCTTCAACGCCTACCCGAGGAACAGGATGGAGGTTGTATCACGTCCGGCCAAAATGAGCCCATCGCGAACCCGCGATTCCAAAACCACAAATCCTGAACCGAGGTTCCGGACCCTAGCGAAGCCACCGACTTTCGTTCGATACTCAAAACATGTGAAGTATGCCACCGGTCCCCGCCGCGCATGCCGGACCCCGTGTGGACGTGGAGGAAAGCGGCGACGGGCGTTACCTCACGTTCACCTACCGGCAGCGGGCGAGCGGGAGCGGTGAGCCCGGGGTCCGATTACACCGCTGACGGTCTGCGCTTCACCGTGGCGGCGAGCGACGGCTTGCACGAGGACTCATGGGGCAAGGAAACGGCGCAGGTCGAACTCGTCGGCATGCCCGTGCACAGCAACGACGGCACAGAGACGGTCACCGTCCGCCTGGTCCTGCCGGACGCTCCCGGCCAGCCGCGGTTCCTGCGCCTGCGGGTGAGCGAGGAGTTGTAGACGAGCAGCCGACTGTCGATTGAGGAGGCGGGGGCCTTGAGTTCGCCTACCGCATGCGTGAGCCGCCGGTGCCGAAGCTGCGCTTCAGGGCGCGGGCGAATTCGCCGAGGCTTTGCTGGATGCGGGCCGCGCGGGAGTCGTAGACGGCGGAGTAGCGGCGGGTGAGGCCGTCGAGTTGCGGGCCGTGGAGGACGTCGAAGCCGCGGGCGCGCATGGCGGACTCGGCGGGGGGCGGGAAGGAAGACGGCGCAGCCCATGGAGCCGGCCAGCTCGCTGAGCATGACGAGACTGGTCAGGCGCGCGCGGATGGACCAGCGCAGGTCAAGAACGGAAGCGAGCCGCTCCACCTCGCGCACGTAGTTGCCGGAGCCGCTGAGCGAGAGCAGGGGAACGGGCTCGCGCCGCGTCCGCCGGGCTTTCGCGGTGGCGAGGTCCATGGAGTCGGCGGGGTAGAAGAGGGCGAATTCAAGGGAGTCCATCTTCACCGCCTCGAGCCCGCTGGTATCGGCGCGGTGATGCACAATCCCAAGGTGGAGACGGCCCCGGCGCACGCCGGCGACCGTCTCTTCCGTGGAGGCGTGCTCACCCGCGCTCCCGTCAGGTCGACGACGAAGCCGTCGCCCTCGGAAAACGGTTGCGGTTAGGGG
>SKLD01000234.1 GCA_007123395.1 Opitutales bacterium | reverse complement strand
GTTCACACACCTGCCGTAACAGTGATAACACGCTGATTCGCCCTCCGGCGCAACCAGTCTCCTTGGGTAGGGTCGTCTGTACATGGCATTTACCGTTGCTCAAATCGTCACGACCGTCAAGATAAATGCAAGCCATGTTATATTTGCAGTGATACATGACAGAAAGCCTTAATCGGCGATTAATTTGGCACGTTAAAAATCACTCATTTTGAACCCCTTAAATAAAGGGCCGCAAAAAATCATGGCTGCCATTTTAAAAAGCGGCACTGCTTTGGGAGGCGCAGGGCGGAGAGTGGATCAGGCCTTGATCTGAGGGCGGTCGGGCTTGGGCCAGTCAATATGGAAGAATTCGCCGCGAGGGTGGTCGACGCGCTCGTAGGTGTGCGCGCCGAAGTAGTCCCGCTGTGCTTGGAGGAGGTTTTGCGGGAGACGGTCGGTGCGGTAGCCGTCGTAGTAGCTGAGGGCGCTGGAGAAGGTGGGGATGCTAATGCCTGCCTCGGTCGCGACGGCGACGACCTTGCGCCAACTGGCCTGGGCTTTCTGGATCTGCTTGTTGAAAAAGGGATCAAGGAGGAGGTTGGCGAGGTCTGGGTCGCGGGCATAGGCCTCAGTGATCTTTTGCAGGAAGGCTGCGCGGATGATGCAGCCGCCGCGCCAGATCTGGGCGATCTCGCCGAAATTCAGGTTCCATCCGTATTCCTTCTGTGCCTCGCGCATGAGCTGGAAGCCCTGCGCGTAGGAGCAGATTTTCGAGCAGTAGAGGGCGTCGCGGATGGCATCGACGAAATCGCTTTTATCGCCATCGAAGGTATAGGCGGGTCCTTTGAGGACGGAGGAAGCGGCGACGCGCTCTTCTTTGACGGCACTTAGGCAACGGGCGAAGACGGCTTCGGCAACGGTCGGCGCGGGCACGCCCATGTCGAGGGCGTTGACACTTGTCCACTTGCCGGTGCCCTTTTGGCCGGCGGTATCGAGAACGATGTCGACGAAGGGCTTGCCGGTCACCGGGTCCGCCTGTTGAAGGATGTCAGCGGTAATTTCGATGAGGAAGCTGTCGAGAAGTCCGCCGTTCCATTCTTCGAAGACTTTGCCCATTTCAGGCGGCGTCATGCCGAGGACATGCTGCATGAGGTCGTAGGCCTCGCAGATCATCTGCATATCACCGTATTCGATACCGTTATGCACCATTTTGACGTAGTGGCCCGCGCCGTCGGGGCCGATGTAAGCGGAGCATGGCACTCCGCCTTCGACGGGCTTGCCCGGCTTGGCGCCAAGGAGCGGCTTGCCGTTGTCGGGATCGACCTTGGCGGCGATGGCATCCCAAACCGGCTTTAGAAACTCCCATGCCTCTGCGGTGCCCCCCGGCATGAGGCTGGGGCCGAAACGCGCACCCTCTTCACCGCCGGAGACGCCGGTGCCGATGAAGCGCAGGCCCTTGTCAGTGAGTTCCTTTTCGCGGCGGATGGTGTCGGTCCACTTAGCGTTGCCGCCGTCGATGATGATGTCGCCTTCTTCGAGGAGCGGGACGAGGCTGTCGATGACAGCGTCCGTGCCCCTCCCCGCTTGGACAAGGATGATGATCTTTCGCGGGCGCTTGAGGGACTTGACGAAGCCCTCGAGGGAAGCTTCGCCGTGCAGGCCGCCGGGTGTTTCGGGATGCGCACGCAGGAAGTCTTCCATTTTGCTCGTCGTCCGGTTGTAGACGCTGATACGGAAGCCGTGGTCGGCGATGTTGAGGGCCAGGTTCTGGCCCATGACGGCGAGGCCGATGAGGCCGATGTCCGAGAGGTCGTTCGTTGCCATTTGTGGAGTTGAATTGATTGTTGTGAAAACCCAACACGTGTTGGGTTTTCCGGGAGTGTCAACAAAAAGCGGCGCGGAAGGCGCGGTCATTCCGGCAGCGCGCGGGCGGCCCAGAGCATGCCCCGCAGGATCATGGCGCGGCACCCGGGCACTTCGAGGTCTTCCATGCGGTGGCCAAGCGAGCAGTAATAAACGCGGCCGCCCCCCCACGGTTTGGTGTAAGCGACAGGCATGACGACGTCGGCGGTTTCGGGGGCGTGTTCGCCGGAAAACGTCGTCGTGGCAAGGACGCGCACGGCGGGATCGAAGTGCATGTAGTATTGCTCGGACTCCATGCGGAAGTTGCCAAGCCCGCGGGTGATAGGATGAGCTGCGTTGGCGATCTCGACGGTGTAGGGAATGATGTCGCCGGGATGGGCGACAAACTGCGCTCCGGTCATAAACTGCCAATCGGTGCTATTGCGGAAGGCGTCGCCCATACCGCCGTGAAATCCGGCCAACCCGGCGCCGGCCCGCACGGCGGAGGAAATGATGCCAACCAACTCGTTGTCGATTGTCCCCATCGTCCACATGGGGACGACGAGGGAGTGCTCCCCGCCTTTCAGTTTCCGGAAGGCGTCGAGGCTGTCGAAGACATCGACGGCAAATCCCTCTTCGCGGAGCAGCCCGGCGAATAAGGCTGACGTTTGGCAGGGATCGTGCCCCTCCCAACCGCCGTGGACAATCAAGGCTCGTTTGGACATGCCCGAAAGCCTCCGCACTTAGCCGGGCGGAGGCAAGTGCGGAAAAGCATGAGGG
>SKLD01000322.1 GCA_007123395.1 Opitutales bacterium | reverse complement strand
TTCCAGCTTTCGGACTTTCTTTCGTGCGCGAACGAAGTGCATGCGCCCTTGGCCGAGGAAAAGGGGATCGCGTGGAACGTCGATTGCGGGCCTTTGGAGAAGACGATTTACCTCGGCGATCACCGCTGCCTTCGCGAAGTGCTCTTCAGGCTGATCGAAAACGCGTTGAAATTCACGGAGGCGGGAGGCGTCTATGTGCGCGTGCGGCGCGTGGGAACACGGGGTGCTCTCCAACGCCTGCGGTTCGAGGTGGAAGATACCGGCACCGGTATCGCCCCGGAAGACGCGGACAAAGTTTTCCAGCCCTTTTTCCAAGCGAGCCGCGGCCTTGGGCGGGACTTTGGGGGCACGGGAATGGGTCTGGCCACCGCCGCAAGGATTGTCGACCGGATGGGCGGTGCCTGTGGAGTGCAGAGCGAAAAAGGGCAAGGGAGTCTCTTCTGGTTTGAGGTGGAGATGCCGGAGGTGGAGCGGCCGCCGGAGGTCCGGCGGGTTCCGCGCGCATTGACCGTGGCGCCACGCGACGACCGCAAACGGGTCTTGGTTCTGCACCGTGATGAGTGCGAGCGGGTTCATTTTGAACATACACTCTCCCGCATGGGGCACTGCGTGGAGTCCGTGGCGGATTCCGCGGCGGCGGCCGCCTGTTTGGCGAGTGTTTCGTCGGATATCCTGTTTTTCGACCTCGGCGCATCGGCGGCAGCCGGCATGGAAGCCCTCGCCGCCCTGCGCGCGACCCTTGGCACACGGATGCCGCGGGTAGCCGTCATTTCCCCTGATCAAACCTTGGAGGCGCGTGCATGCTGCCTCGCCGCCGGGGCGGACTACTTTCTCTCCGCTCCCGTGCGCCTGCCCGAGCTGCGCGGCGTTTTCCGCAAGCTGCGGGAGGGCTGAGTGCCGTTTGCCTTTTGCGGGGAGCGGACGGATGCTGCCCGGATGCATCTCACGGGTTGGATTATCGGTGGCTGGCTCGCCCTTGCGGTAGCGTTCGGGCTCGTCTGGTTTTGGCGAGGGCGCGATGTGAACGCGGCCTACGTGGACGTGCTCTGGGCGTATGGCGTGGGGTTTCTCGCCGTTGTTTTCGCGCTGGGGGCGGTGGACGGCGCGTGGGAGCGGCGCGCGCTTGTCGCGGTGTGCGCGGCCTTTTGGTCGCTGCGCCTCGGCACGCACATCCTGCGGCGTGTCGCCGCCGAGGGCACGGAGGACGCCCGCTACCGCTACCTGCGCGAACACTGGGGGGAACGGGCGGGGGCGAAGTTCTTCTGGTTCTTCCAAGGGCAGGCGCTGGCCGATCTCCTCCTCGCCGCTCCGTTGCTTCTCATTATGCTCAACCCGCGCCCGGCCCTGACGGTATGGGACGCCGCCGGTGCGGCGCTGATCGTCTTGGCCGTGCTCGGGGAGCGCGCCGCCGACGGGCAACTCGCCCGCTGGAAGCGCGACCCCGCGAACCGCGGCAAGACCTGCCGCAAGGGGTGGTGGGCCTATTCGCGCCATCCCAACTATTTCTTCGAGTGGCTGCATTGGCTGGGATACCCTGTCATGGGTATCGGATTATCGGGGACGCCGCTCGCGCCGTGGTGGCCGCTCACGTTGCTGCCCGCCGCCGTCATGCTCGCGCTCCTCCTGCGCGGCACCGGCATTCCCCACACCGAGCGGCAGGCCCTGCGCAGCCGCGGCGAAAATTATGCCCGCTACCAGCGCGAGGTCAGCGCCTTCGTGCCGTGGTTCCGGTCCTGAATGTTGGGATCCTGCCCTTTCGTTGACGCGTCATCATTGATTTCCACATGGTTACTTATGATCGATACGCTCAAGAGAATCGAATCCTCGATGGTTTATGCCGCGGGCTATAACGAGAAGGGAAAAGTCATGGAGGTCGTGTTCTGCAAAGGGAGTATTTGGCGGTATTACGATGTGCCGAAGGAGGTCTATGAGGGATTGCTCCGCGCCGGTTCCGCCGGATCGTATATGCGCGCTTCGGTCATCGGCTGCTACGAAGACGAACCGCTCTGAGACCGGAAAATGGTGCTCCGAGGCCCCACTGCGCGATTTACACCGGCACCGCCGCTCAGCGCCGCCGGTAGCGTTTGCGTTTGCCGCCGCGTTGGCGTGCGGCGGGGTCGGCGGGTTTGCCGGAGCGGAGGGCGTCGACTTGGTCGCGGAGGACGGCGGCGCGCTCGAATTCGAGGTTGGCGGCGGCTTCGAGCATTTCTTCCTCGAGGGCGGCGATGACGGCGGCGACGTCATGGTCGCCATGCGCCTCGGCGACGGAGACGGGGTCGGCGGCGGGTTCTTCGCGCAGGTGGAGGCTGGCCTGGATACCGCGGCGGACGCTGCGCGGGGTGATGCCGTGCTCGGCGTTGAAGGCGAGTTGCTTTTCGCGACGCTCGTTGGAGATGCGGAGGGTCTCGCGGAGGGAGTCATTGAGCCGGGCGGCGTAGAGGATGACGCGCCCCTTCTCGTGGCGGGCGGCGCGGCCCGCCGTCTGGATGAGGCTGGTGGTGCTGCGCAGGAAGCCTTCTTTGTCGGCGTCGAGAATGGCGACGAGGGCGACTTCGGGCAGGTCGAGGCCTTCGCGCAGGAGGTTGACGCCGACGAGGACGTCGAAG
>SKLD01000380.1 GCA_007123395.1 Opitutales bacterium | reverse complement strand
GACCACATCATGATCGGCGACAGTTGGGAAGCGGTGGTCATTCCCGAGCCCTCGACCTACGCGGCGCTCTTCGGATTGCTGGCTCTCGGTTTCCTCGCATGGCGCCGTCGCCGCTAAGGCTTCGGTCTGCGACTTGATCATTTTATCCCGAGCCCCGGTTCCCGCGAACCGGGGCTCGCGTTTTTCCGCTTGCTTTTCCTCGCTTGTTCTTCCGTTCGAAGAGGCTTCGCTCCTTATCTGCTTGCGCGCCCTTCGACCGGCCCCCGCGGGCGGGCGATGAATCAGCCCGCCTACTTCCACCGTTCGAATAGGCGCATGGAAGCACCGCCTTTCAGTAGTCCGAGGGATTCATCCCCGGACCCCGGCGGTCGCGGAACCACGGGCGCGCGCCCCCTTCCTCAAGCGCGCTTGCCCCTCGACCGTCCTCCGCGGGCGGGCGATGAATCAGCCCGCCTACTTCCACCGTTCGAATAGGCGCATGGAACGGCAATTCTGGGCCGCACTCTTGAAAGGCGGTGCTCCTCCCGTCAACCCGCCGTCGCGCGGCTTTGGCCTCGGCGTGCTTTCAGGGCAACGACGCACAGTTCGCCGCCTGCGCTCGAGAGGGCGCGTTCGACCGTTTTTTCCGGAGCGGCGGTAGTGAAAAGGGTCATGCCTGCCTTGAACGGTGTGGCGAGGGTGAGGGCGCGCTTTCCCAGTTTGGAAGCGTCCGCCGCGAAACATGTGTGCGAGCAGGCGGCGATCATCCGCCGCTGGTAACTCGCGATCATCGCGTTGCTGTTCCAAATGCCTTCGGCGGTCACCCCGGCGCAACCAAGGACGGCGAGGTCGGCGTGCAGCTCCGCGAGGGAATTCTCGCAGGTCGGGCCGTAGAGGACACCGAGGCGGTTGTAGAGCGTGCCGCCGGTGACGACGGTCTCGCAGGCGGAGACTTCATTGAAGAGCGCCGCGATCGGCAGTGAGTTCGTCACGACGATGATGCGCTTGTTGGTAAGGAGGCGGGCAACGGCGTAGGTCGTGGTGCCGCCGTCGAGCATGACGGTCATACCGGGCTCGATCCGGGCGGCGATCACCTCGGCGAGGGCGTGCTTTTCGTCGGCGCGTGAATCATCGTTGAGGATGAAGTCGTAGCCGCCGGGGGCGTCGTCTTCGACGAGGCTGGCACCGCCGTGGTGCCGCCGCACAATGCCCTCTGCCTCGAGGTCGTTGAGGACGCGCCGCACGGTGGAAAGACTGATGTCAAAGGTGGAGGCGAGGGTATGAAGGTCGGCGTAGCGGTTCTCGCGGATAAACCGCTCGATGCGGTCGCGGCGCTGTTTATTGGTCATGGGCACGGCGGGACGGGAGGGTTTAGGCGGGCGGGGGAAGCGACCGCTCAATGAAGGGCGCGCCATCGCCGCGGCGAAGCCGGTGCAGGGAAACTTGCGGCGGGCAGTTGAGGCGCACGGGCAGGTGTGAGCCCCCCGCGCCCCGGCAGGTGTAACCAGGCGCGCCGTGGCGGAACCAGAAGCCCGCGCGCTGGTCGCCGCTGATCTCCCGTCCCCCCGTGCGTCCCCAGCCACCGGGCAGGCAGACCTGCCCCCCGTGGGTGTGGCCGCTGAGGGTGAGGTCGACGCCGCGGGCCTCCATACGGCGGGCGATGTTCGGGGCGTGGGCAAGGAGGATGGTGCAGGCGCCTGCGGGTGCGCGGGCGCGGGCGCGGGCGGCGTCGTCGCACCGGAAGACCGCCGGGTCGTCCACTCCCGCGAGCCAGAGTGTGTCGCCGTCGCGTTGGAGGGCGGTGCCTTCGTTGAGGAGGAAGCCGATGCCCAAGTCCTCCAACGGCGGCACGAGGCTGAGGCGGTCGTGGTTGCCGAGGATCCCGTAGACCGGCGCGTTGAGCGCGCTAAGGATCAAACCCATCGCCTCGACCACCTGCGGGCAATAGTCCGTCGGCCGGTCGATGAAGTCGCCCGTGAAGACGGCGATATCGTATTCGAGCGCGTGCAGCAGACCGGCCACGCGCGCGGCGACGCCCCAGTCGACATCGAGGTGCAGGTCGGAAATCTGGAGGATGCGAAACCCGTCGAAGCCCGCCGGAAGATTCGGGAGAAACACCGTTGTGCGCTCGAGGCGCAGGGAAGCGAATTCGCGGCGCGCGCGCGGCATGAGGCCCGAAGCCGTGAGGGCGGCGACAAGAGCGGGGTAGACCGGCGCGAAGTGCAGCAGGCGTTCGCCGAGCGTCAAGGCGGGTTTGCGGGTCGCGCCCGCTTCCAGTTGCAGGCGCCGCGCCCATGCGCGTGGCCCCAGCCGTTCGCGTAGCGGTTCAACCACCTCTTGCCTTGGCAGCGGCAATGACATATTCGGGATTCAAGCAGAACCGCCGCCCGTGGATCGAGCTTTGTTTTTTTTGTCGAATGGGCTTGAAAATCTTTCCTGCGTTAATTGAAACTTCGTCTCCCCGTTTTTATGAAACACCTTGTTCCCTCTTCCCCGTATGCTGCGGTTTCCGCAGTCGGTTTTTCCATTTTCCGGACTATTGGCCGGACACTGCGTATTCACGCTTTCGCGGCGGCGGCGTTGTTGTCCGCCGCGGCCCATGCCGAAGACTTCCGGCCCGCTCCGCT
>SKLD01000374.1 GCA_007123395.1 Opitutales bacterium | reverse complement strand
GTAAAAAACCGATCCAAGACATTTTGACCCACCGCCATATTCTGGGACGAGGGCCAATTGGTGGGCGATCTGCCAAACATTAAACTTACCTCCTCAAAGTAAGGCGAGTTGACAAAACTTTCATCGTTCGGGCTGTTCGGCCCCCCGCCGGGTGTTCGATTGTCGTTCGTTGTGGTTTGGGTGGCGAAATCGTAGAAAGCATACTCCAAGGTGAGCGGTGTATCCAAAATTCCGATCCAGATGTCGGAGTCTCCGACGCGTTGCGAAGTCGATCCTATCTGGCGCGTGAGGCTTGGTCCGTTCGGATCGTTTGAGGCGTAGAAGGTCACCGGTGTTCCTGCTCCGGACCTGAAGTGGTTTGAGCTGACATAGACATTGGGACTGATCATGGTCACCCAATGGTTGTTCTCGGTAATCGCCACCCCCGAAAGATCGTATTCGGCTGCGATAAAGCTCTCATCGTTCGCGAAGCGATCGTTGAAGGAGGTTTGGAAGCCGTCGATGATGGCGGCGTTCACGGTGTTCGCTATTGGGAGAAGGAGAACAAGCCAATTTATAGTGCGAGGAAATGGACGCATGACGTGGGAGTAGTGAGTGAACTTAGAAGGAGTTGTCAAGCGGAAGCTATTTTTGGACAAAAACTTACAAATTCTCAAAAAGAATCCGCATGCTTTCCCCACAACACGCTTGCGCGCGGGGGCGGGGTTTGGTCGCTTTGTGCGGATGCGGATGTATTTTATGAGCGTGGGCGGGACGGGGATGGGCAACGCGGCCATCCTCATGCGCTCGCTGGGGCACGAGGTGACGGGCGCGGACCAAGCGGTGTATCCGCCCATGAGCGAGGCGCTCGCGGCGGCGGGCATCGAGCCGCTGCCGGGCTACGACGCGGAGCGCCTCGCGCGGCTCGCGCCCGACGTGGTGGTCGTGGGCAACGTCAATACGCGGGGCAACCCGGAGGTGGAGTGGCTCCTCGAGACGCGTGCCGTGCCCATGGTTTCGCTCCCGGAGCTGCTGCGGACGCAAGTGCTGCGCAAGCGCCGCAACATCGTGGTGTGCGGCACGCACGGCAAGACGACGACAACCTCGCTCTGCGCCCATCTGCTGGAGGCGGCGGGGCATGGGCCGGGCTGGTTTATCGGCGGGGTGCCGCTGGGGCTGCCCGGCGGAGCGGCGGCGGGACGCGAGGGCGGGCCCTTTGTCATCGAAGGCGACGAATACGACAGCGCCTTCTTCGACAAGCGCAGCAAGTTTGTCCACTACACCCCGGACATCCTCGTCCTCAACAACCTCGAGTTCGACCACGCCGACATCTTTCGCGATCTCGCCGACATCGCGCGCAGCTTCAGCCACGTCATCCGCCTCGTGCCGCGCAACGGCTGCATCCTCGCCAACGGCGACGATCCCGCGCTCGCTCCGCTGCTCGACGCCCCGTGGACGGAGGTTCTGCGCGTCGGCACGGGCACGGGCAATGACCTGCGCATCGCGGGTTACACCGAGGACGCCGCCGGCTCGCGCTTCACGCTCGAATGGCGGGGTCGGCGTCGCGCGGAGGTGCGCTGGCCGCAGTGGGGCCTCTACAACGCGCGTAACGCCGCTATGGCCGCGCTTGCGGCAGCACGGGCCGCTGGGTGCGATGATCCGGGCGATTTCGATCTCTCCGCCATGGAGCGGTTTGGCGGGGTGAAGCGGCGCCAGGAGGTTCTTTTCGACGACGGCAGCCTCGCCCTCGTCTCTGACTTTGCCCACCACCCGACGGCCGTCGCGGGCACCTTGGAGGGGCTGCGCGCGCGCTTTTCCGGACGCGAGGTCGTGGCATGCTTCGAGGCGCGCTCCAACACGGCGTGCCGCAAGGTCCACGAGGCGGCCTTTGCCGGGGCCTTCGCACTGGCCGACCGCATCCACTTCGGGGGCGTCTACCGGGCGGAGCGCTACAGCGACACCGACCGCATCGACTTCGCCGCCATGGCCGCAAGGATCGGCGCGCGCGCGATGGCCCACGGCGGCAACGAGCGCCTCGGCGAAGCCTTGGTGCAAGACTTGCGCGGCGGGTCTCCGCGGGTCGTGTGTTTTTTCTCCAACGGCTCGTTCGATGGTGTCATCAACCGCGCTTTGGATCTGGCGCGAAGCCGGGCGGAGGCAACGGCAAATCCCTGAAGGACGATTTGCCACAGGTGTAAGAGCGGATGAACTTGCCGGCGACGGTCGCGCCCGGAAAGCCCGTGCCACTGCCAACCCGCGGGCGCGGACTCCCTGCGGAAATCCTACCGCACGCTCAGGAGAAGCGGCGGCGCGTCGGTCGGCCGTCGCCCTTGTCTTCTTCTTCGTCGTCGTCGCCGTCGATGTCGCGGCGGAATGTGCCGGTATCGAGGTAGCGCTGAGCGTCGTCGCGGGACTCGATGATTTCGAGGCGCGAGCGTGCGTCGGCATTGGCTTCGGCGGTGTTGGCGACGATGAACGGACGGATGAAAATGAGCAGCTCCGTGCGCTCCTCGCGGTCTTCCTTGCGCCGGAAGAGATTGCCCAGCACAGGGATGTCGCCGAGGAGAAAGATGCGGCGCTCGCTGTCACTTGTATTGAGTTGCTGGAGACCGCCGAGGACGACGATTTCGCCGTTGCT
>SKLD01000391.1 GCA_007123395.1 Opitutales bacterium | reverse complement strand
GCCCGGTCGCCTGCAGGAACTCGACGTCGCCGAGAAACGGCAGGCGGTCGCCGTAGCGCATCATCAAGGCGGTGAGAAAGGCCGGCAGGAAGGCCCGCGCACTGAAGAGCCCAGCCGCGCCGAGCGCGTAAAGTATCGCGTTGAGTTCCCATTCCATAATCGCTGCCTCCCGCCGTCAGTCCGGAAAAAAGACACCGGCCCCACGACGGCAGACCAGTCAAAGCCTCCATCGGACCAAGGCAACGCAACAATCAGTGCCAACGAAACGGGTCCGCTTAAAATGCGATTTCGCGGAACCAGATGTTGCGGAAGCTGACGAGGTCGCCGTGGTCCTGGAGGGCGAGAGGAAGCTTGGACGGGTGCGGCTCGTAGGCGGCAAGCACCTTGTGTTGCGTCGGCCCCTGCAAGATGCGTGCGTGCTGCTGCACGACGCCGTTGAGGAGGACGGTGACAACAGCGGGTGAGACAAGATTGCCGTCATTGAAAACCGGCCCCTTCCAGACAATGTCGAAGGCGTTCCACTCGCCGGGAGGGAGGATCGCATTGGCGAGCGGGGGATGCTGTCCGTAAACCGCCCCGACCGTGCCGTCGGCGTAGGTCGGGTTGTCATAATTATCCAGTACTTGGATCTCGTAGAGCCCCATGAGAAATATGCCGCTGTTACCGCGCCCCTGCCCTTCGCCTTTGACCACCTCCGGGCTGCGAAACTCAAGGTGGAGCTGGCCGTCGCCAAGCTCGCGCGTCGTGCGGATGTCGCCCGTGCCGGGAACAACGGTCATGACGTCGCCTTCCACGTTCCATTGCGCGGATTCACCGGTCTTTTTGCTCACCCAACCGTCGAGCGAGCCGCCGCTGAAGAGGCGGACGGCGTCAGCGGGAACAGGCGGCACGCCCTCAAAGCGGACGACCGGCGGTTGCGGGCGGGCGCCGTCATGCACATGGTAGCCGGAGTCCGGGAGGACGGGTGTGTCGCTGTATCCGAGGCGGACGTTTTCTTCCTGTCGTTTCATAGGTTTCGGGTATTGGGTTGAGGTTTCGGAATCACAAATATTGGAGGGCCTTGCCCGCGAACTCCTCCACGACAATCTCGCGGCCGAGGCGGGCGCTTTCGTAGAGGCAGTCGAGCACGATTTGCAGACGGATGCCGTCCCCCGCAGATGAGAGGTAGGGCTGGCCCGTGACAAGACTTTCGATGAGCGCTTCGTAAGAGGTCGTGTCGCGCCCAGGCTGGACGAGGATGGAGTTGAAGGCGTGCCCCGCGATGTCGTGGCAGTAGTGCAAGGTGTAGTCCCCGTGCAGGCCGGGGCCCCCTTCGATGCTCCCTTTTTCGCCGAGAAGGCGGAGCGCCTGTTGCTCCTTGCGCACTTGGAAACCCGTCCACGAAACCTCGAAGAGGATGGAGGCGCCGGTGTCGGTGCGGATGAAACCGGAGGCGAGGTCCTCCACGTCGAAGGCCTTGCCCTGTGCCTTGCCGAGGGCCATGCCGAGGCGCTGGTGCGTCGTGCCGCTGACGGTGACAGGCTTAACGCCTCCCATGAGCCAGAGGACGAAATCGAGGCGGTGCACGCCGAGGTCGATGAGCGGTCCGCCGCCGGACATCTTTTTCTGCCCGAACCATCCCCCGAAGCGGGGAATGCCGTCGCGGCGCGTCCACTGGCAGTAGGCATGGTAGATGTCGCCGAGGCGACCCTCGTCAACGAGGCCGCGCGCGGTGCGGGCGAACTCGCTGAAGCGCTGCGAAAAGTTGATGTAAAGGCTCTTGCCCGATGATTCCGCCTTGTCGCGCATGCGCAGGGCGGACTCGATGTTGAGGCTCATGGGCTTCTCGCAGAGCACGTCCGCGCCGGCGTCGAGCGCCGCGCAAGTGATTTCCTCATGCAGAAAATTGGGCACAGCCACGGACACGAGGTCGGGCTTTTCGGCGCGGAGCATTTCGCGGTAATCGCTGTAGGTCCGCGCACCCGGTGCCAACTCCCTGACTTCGCCAAAGCGGCTCTCGTCGAGATCGACGACGGCCGCGACCTCGGCGGACGGGTGCTTGCGGTAGCCCATGATATGGAATCGGCCCATACCGAGACCGACAACGGCTGTCTTGATTTTGCTCATTGGCTGCGGGGAATCCGGGAAAGAATACAGAGCGGGTCTTTAAACACTCCGGGCACTCATACCGTCAATCCACAAGGCTCAAAAATCGATGTGCCCGGGCGTGCGCGCGAAGGGGATGACGTCGCGGATGTTCCCCACGCCCGTGAGAAACATCAGCATCCGCTCGAAGCCGAGTCCGAAGCCCGCGTGGGGTACGGTCCCGAAGCGGCGCAGCTCACGGTACCACCAATAATCCGCCGGATCGAGACCGTGGGCGGCGATGCCCGCATCGAGAACATCGAGCCGCTCCTCGCGCTGGCTCCCACCGATGATCTCGCCGACGCCCGGCACGAGGACATCCATCGCCGCGACGGTGCGCCCGTCGTCGTTCGAGCGCATGTAGAACGGCTTTATCGACTTCGGATAATCGAATACGCTTACCGGACACTGGAAATGCTTCTCCGTGAGAAAGCGTTCATGTTCGCTCTGCAAGCTCGCGCCCCACTCCACCGGATACGTGAATGACTCCCCCGATGCT
>SKLD01000066.1 GCA_007123395.1 Opitutales bacterium | reverse complement strand
AAGGGCCACGCCTACGCGGCGGGCGACGGCTCGGTCTACTTCGACGTCAGCTCCTTCGCGGACTACGGTAAGCTCTCGCACATCGACACCGAGGCCCTCCGCACGCAGACGGAGACGAGCGGCGGCGGGCGCAACCTCGCCGATGAATACGAACGCGACGCCGTGGCGGACTTCGCGCTCTGGAAAGCGCACAAGCCGGACGACGGTGCCGTGGCGTGGGACAGCCCGTGGGGCCGCGGCCGCCCCGGCTGGCACCTCGAGTGCTCGGCCATGAGCATGGCCTACCTCGGCGAGACCTTCGACCTCCACGGCGGCGGCGAGGACCTCTGCTTTCCCCACCACGAAAATGAGATCGCGCAGAGCGAGGGGGCCACGGGCAAACCGTTCGTCCGCCACTGGATGCACGCCGTCCACCTCCTCGTGGAAGGGCGCAAGATGAGCAAGAGCTTCGGTAATTTCTTCACCGCAAACGACCTCTTCGACAAGGGGCACCCCCCGGAGGTCGTGCGCTACGCCCTGCTCTCGGGCCACTACCGCCAGCAGCTCAACTTCACGTTCAACGGGCTCGATGCCGCGCGCAGCGCCCTCGCCCGTCTGGAAAAGGCGGACCGCCGTCTCGCCGACGCCTGGCCCGGCGGGGAGGAAGCGTGGCGCGCCTTCGTCACCGCCGAGCCAGCCGCGGGCGACCCCTGCGGACGCTTCGACGGCGCGTGGGATGCCCTGCGCGAAGACCTCAACACGCCTGCCTCCCTCGGCGCGCTCTTCAAGGCGCTGCCTTCCCTCGCCGACGACGCTCCCGCCGACGCCGACTTCCGCGGCTTCCGCAAGCTTATGTTCGCCCTCGGCCTGCGCCCTTGGCTTATGCGCAAGGACGAGGCGGAGGCAATTGATGCCCCGGCCGATATCACGGCCCTCGCGGAAGAGCGCTGGGCGGCGAAGAAGGCACGTGACTTCGCCCGCGCCGACGCCTTGCGCGGGCAGCTCGCCGAAGCCGGGTGGAGCGTCCTCGACGCCAAGGATGGCTACACCCTGCGGAGAAACGACTGAGCACACTTTACATCCGCCGCCACACGGCACACGGGGCTCTTCTTCGTCGAAATCCAAACGGCGCCAAGGGAATTCGGCTCGGCGGATAGCATACACGGGTCTCCTTCCGGGTTGCCTTAACTGATTCAGGAGAGCGTCATTGTCGGCGTGCAAACGGATACCCTGCAGCCACCCCCGCCGAAACCGCCCCCGCCCACATCGGATCAGGCGCGCGCGACAGCGCGCTGGGAGCGTGTGCGCGGCGCTTCGCAAGGGGTACTCGAGCCATGCTGGCAAGCACTCGCCCTAATCGTCGCGATCCGCTACTTCGCGGCAGAGGATAGCGTCAAGTCGCTCCTCGCCGCCGCCACAGGAATCGGACTCACACTCTCGTTCTTCTCTTTGCCTCTGCTCCTGCGCCTGCGGATGAAGGTCGCCGACGCACTCGCGCTCCTCTGGCTCGCCGCCGGGCTCCTCCTCCTCGGTCTCACCGTGTCCGGCCACTACCTCTCTTTTCTCGGGGGAATCGTTGCCGCTCAGATCCTCCTCGCCCAAGGTCCACAGCTGATTACCCACATCTACGCGACAAACTTTGCCGCGCGGGAACGCGGAAGGCGGCTGTCCCTTGTGTTTATCATCGCTTCACTGACCGGTATCGCCTTCAGCTACGCCGGCGGGGCTGTGCTCGACGCTGACATCCGGCTCTACCGTATGGTCTTCGCCCTCGCTGCGGCTGCCGCGCTCACCGGCGCCTACGCCTTTCACCGCATGCCCTCGCAACCCCTCGCCTCCATACCGGCGAGCGGCCTCTGGGAAAATTTCTCCCTCGCGTGGCGCGACAAGGTTTTCGGCTGGCTGCTCCTCGGCTGGATGCTCATGGGGCTCGGCAACCTCATGGTCATTCCCCTGCGCGTGGAATATCTCGCCAATCCCGCATACGGAATCAACCTGAGCAACGCCACCATCACCGCCCTCCTCGTTGGTGTTGTCGCGGTCTTCCGCATCGCTTCCACAACCTTCTGGGGCATCGTCTTCGATCGCCTCAACGTCATCACCGTACGCGTCGTCCTCAACCTCTTCTTCTTCCTGAGCATTCTCGTCTTCTTTAACTCTACGCAACTCCTTTGGCTGGCGCTCGGCTCGTCCCTTCTCGGCATCGCCTTCGGCGGCGCAGGCATCATGTGGAGCCTCTTCGTCACCAAAATCGCCCCGCCTGACAAAGTGCCCGCATACATGAGCCTCCACGGATTCCTCACCGGACTCCGCGCCGCCGCCGCTCCCTTCATCGGCTACTCCTTCCTCGCCCTCGGCGGTCCCGTCTTCGCCGCTTGGATCGCCGCTGCCACCGTCGGCGCCGCCACCCTCGTCTTCATGCCCCTCCGCCCCGCCCTCGAACAACGCAAAGTCAACTGAATCAGTCCGCCGAAAACCGATATGCATCCCAAATCCAAAGCTCCACGACTTTTTCCTCACTCTAAGATTTCTCGAAGTTAAATAAATTGCCTGAATTAAATTCAAATATAAATTTTGTGACAACCCTCATTCGCCGTAAAGCGCGTAAAGTGCGCACTTTACGCTTTGGATGGTAGACCATGTATTT
>SKLD01000035.1 GCA_007123395.1 Opitutales bacterium | reverse complement strand
CCCGCCGCGTGTCCGTCAAAAGAAAGGCCCGACCGTTGATGCGGCTCACCACATGGTAATACCCGTCCCGCCCCGGCGGCACCACCGCCCGCGGCACGCGACGCGACTTGCGCGGCACGCGGCGCGAGACACCCGGAGTCGGTTTCTCCGAAACTGTCTTAGTCGCAGGTTCTCTCTTCATCCCGGAAGCGGCCGGCTCTTCAGACTTCATCTTCATGCCATCCAGCCTGTTCGGTATCTCCGAAAGATCAAATAAAATTTACGTTGTAGTTAATCTACATCCGTAGATTATGCTTGCAGCCTTCATTAGTTGTTTGGCTTATAATCCCGATAACAGAATCTACACATCGCTTGCATTAGTTGTTCCCGCAGGCCAGCTCCGTCTCACAAAATAAAACTTTCTTTCCTTCCGATAATGAAAATCGCGCGAATTTCCTTGCTCCTTTCCGTTCTCCTCACGGCCAACGCCGCCGCGCAATCGAATGATTGCATTGAATTTGAAGGCTTCGAGGAAGGCACCACCTTTACCCCCGGCCAAACGCTCATCGAGGCGGGAGTTCCGATGACCATCGGCAGCTACACCGACGGCAGGGAGACGTATTTTGAAAACGCCTTCATTTCCCCGTTCAGTCCACACCAAGGGCAATCGCTTGGGTTTTCCACCGCCACGGTGGAAATGGACATCGTTTGCGCGGAGGAAGTGGTTCTGCATTTTGTCAACGCGGGCGGCGGGATGAATGTCGGCGTGAACGGAGAGTTGGAGATCCCCGAAAGCGGCAATGAGGTTCTGGAAATCGGCGGCGTCACCGTGGTTATCAGTTCCTCCGGTTCCACGGGGTTGATACGCTTCATTTCCGCTCCCGTGGCGATCCAGAGCATTGTGGTGGGCGGCGCGGAGTTTTTCATCGACAATGTCTGCATCCTCCGTTGCGGCGGAAACGACAACTGCTTTGATTTCGAGGAGATCTCCGGGCAGGTTTTCGAGTCGGGCGATTTCTTTTTGGAGAACGACCGGGTGATGGAAATCCGCGATCTGCCGGGCCAGAGCGGGGGGCAGGCCCGCGCCTCGCAAGAGAACAGCGCCGGTCACCTCGGCATGGAGCTGCTGCTCCAGTCGAGCACGGCGTTCGTTGACTTCGGCTGTGCGAGCGGGGTTTCGCTTCGGGCGTACCAGGGCGCACCCGGTGTGTTTCTCGCCGTGAACGGCGCTTCCGCGACCACCGAAAGTCTCGCCAGTTTCCACAACCAGTCCCTCGGCGGCGTCTCTATTGCCGTGGTCAACGGCGTGGTTACGCTGACGGGCGAGGTCGGCAGCTTCGAGATCGGCGGCACCTCGCTGGCCATCGACCACCTGTGCGTCGCGCCATGCTTCATCGGTTGCATTGACTTTGAAACACAGACGCCCGGGGCCGAGTTCCGCAAGGGCGACATTATTGTCGAGGACGGCATCGTGATGGTAGTGGACACCTTCGAAACCGATCCAAGGGTTGTCATCGAGAACAAGGAGCAGCGTGCGGGTCATCTCCAGCAGGACGCCGCCCTATTCGATGCCACGCTCACCTTCGGATTTCCCTGCGCGGCGGAGGTTTCCCTTCACTTCGGCCAATACGCCGACGGTGTGACGGTGGGCACTTCCAAGGACCGTGTCATCGTGGAAAGCATGCTCGAACTGGACGGCATGAAAGTGGGCGGGGCCATCTTGTCCGTCACCGCCAGCGAATTCCGCGGAGCCCTCATCGGAACTCTTCGCGCGGTGGGCGACATTTCCGATTTCATTATCGGCGGGACCGAAATCGTCATCGACCATGTGTGCCATGTGCCCTGCCCGGATCCCGGTTGTGTCGATTTCGAAGTCTTCCCGCTCGGGCAGACTTTTTCCCGCGGGGATGTCTTTTTCGAGGAGGAGACCCGCATCACCGTGGCCGGCTACACCGGACCAATGGCCCCCGCTCTGGTCACCATCGGTAACGATAACTTCACCGGGGGCGGCGGTAAGGAAGCCATCCTCGAGGACGCGCAAATCTTGATCGAGTTCTCCTGCGCCGAACGCGTCGAGTTCTCCTATTCCTTCGTGCCGGGCGGTCTCCCCGGTGTCCGCCTCGGCGTGAACAGCGGCATAGGCATTCAAGTAAACAACTTCGCCATGCTCGACGGCGACCTTATGGGCGGCGCGAGCATCCGGGTCACGGGCACGTCCTCGCTCGGCCGTGTGGAAATCACCCGCCTGGGCTGGGCTGACGGGATCACCTCCGTTCTTATCGGCGGCAACAATCTCGCCATCGACAACATCTGCCACACCGACTGCCAGGACGTCCCGCCGGTCGATCCGCCGCAGGTCGGGCGCGCCGCCATCGTGAGCGCCGCGCCGATCAACGCCACCCAGCGGCGTGTCATCATCGAATTCGAAATGGAGGGCACAGGAACGCCCGTCCTCTTGCGCAGCACCACCCTCGGCCCCGGAAGCAACTGGATGCAGCAGGCCGCCACCCTCACTACACCCGGCGGAAACCCGAACCTCCGGCGCTTCACCGCCGACATTCCGCTCTCCGAACCCCGCCTCTTCTTCCGCGTGCGGGTCGATCCATGAGACGGCGCGCCCGGCTGATTCCCATGAAAACCAACACCATGCGCTG
>SKLD01000431.1 GCA_007123395.1 Opitutales bacterium | reverse complement strand
CCGCGCCCTCCATGGCGGGTGCATGAATCATCCGATGGAGGGCGCACCTCCGTGTGCGCTGTTGCGGTTGTTCGGGTGCTGACAACGCGGGAGTTGTTTCCGGAGGAGCGCGCCCCGGACATCGACAGCGCCCCGCCGCAGCCTCCGCCCGAAATCGAATCGAAAACCGCGCAAGTGTATTGGAGACCTTTGGCCGTTTATCAACGACTTAGGTTTGGAATAGGCCACAGTTGAGAAAAACGGGCTAGGATCCGCGCTCCATGGGAGCGGTTGCCTTACCGCACGCCGGAGGTTTTTGGCAAAAGCCGTCTCTCAGCCGTGTGACGGTGTGTCAGAGAATTACTGAACGCCTTCGAACAAAAAAGCCGATTGAGTTAAAAAAAGCTTGCATCTTGTCTTTTATGATTCGATAAAGGGACGGAGGATAATGATGAAAACAGAACTTCATGCGACATCGCCTTTCGAACGTATTCCGGCTGAGATATTTCCGTCTTCGGAAGAAGGGGCGCGCTGGGTGGCGAAGGAGATTGCGGATTTGATCCGCAAGCGCAGCGACGAGGGCTTGCCGGCTGTTCTCGGTCTTGCGACGGGATCGACACCGGTGCCGGTCTACCGTGAGTTGGTGCGGATGCACCGGGAGGAGGGCTTGAGCTTCCGGCGTGTCATCACCTTCAACCTTGACGAGTATTACCCGCTGCCGCGCGGCCACCGCGAAAGCTACTGGCGCTTTATGAACGAGCAGTTCTTCGCGCACATCGACATCGAGGCGGAGAACATCAATATTCCCGACGGCGAGGTGACGCGGGAAAACGTTGTCGCCCATTGCCGTGAGTATGAGGCGGCGATCGAGGCGGCGGGGGGGATCGATCTGCAGTTGCTCGGTATTGGGCGCACAGGACATATCGGCTTTAACGAACCGGGCTCGGGGCCGAAGAGCCTGACGCGGCTGGTGACCCTCGACGCGATGACGCGGCACGATGCGGCGCGGGACTTTTTGGGCGAGGACAATGTGCCGCGCTACTCCATCACGATGGGCGTCGGGACGATCCTAAGGGCGCGCCGGATTCTTCTCCTTGCGTGGGGCCGCAATAAGGCGGACGTTGTCGCCGGTGCGCTGGAGAAGGAACCGAGTGAGCACCTGCCGGCGAGTTACCTGCAGAGCCATGGTGACACGGTTTTCGTGCTCGATGAGTCGGCGGCTTCGGCGCTTACGCGGGTGACGCAGCCGTGGCTCGTGGATTTTGTTGATTGGACGCCGGAACGGGTCCGCGGGGCGGTTATTGGTCTTTGCCAAAAAGTGGGCAAGCCCGTCCTGAAGCTCGTCGATAAAGACTACAACGAAAACGGGCTGGCCGATCTGCTCACCGTCAAAGGGTCGGCCTACACCCTGAATATCGAGATCTTCAACATCCTGCAACACACCATCACGGGCTGGCCGGGCGGGAAACCGGATGCGGATGACAGCAAGCGGCCGGAGCGCGCGCAGCCGCCGCGAAAGCGGGTGCTTATTCTCACGGCGGAGCCGCAGGAGGATATTCTCGGCATGGGCGGGACGGTTCACCGGCTCATCGACCAAGGCCACGATGTGACCATCGCCTATGCGACCTCGGGAGACCTCGCGGTTCCGGACCACGAGGCGCTCGCGGCCTTGGAACTCGGCCAAGGGCTGGGTCTAGCGGTGGGCGAGGGGGGCAACGGAGGATTCGCCGGGCGGATTGTGGAAATCCGGGATAAAACAGGATTTGAAACGGAGGACAGCCCGGCGATCCGCGAGGTCAAGGGGGTTCTGCGCGAGGGCGAGGCGCGCCAGGCCATGCGGGTTCTGGGTGTCGGCGAGGAGCGGCTTCGGTTTCTCCGCCTGCCGTTCTACACAAAGGGTCGCTACCGGCGCTTTGTCATGGGCGAAGAAGACGTCGCACAGGTGCGCGCGCTCCTTGAGGAGATTCAGCCCCATCAGGTGTTTTTGTCGGGCAGCGAGGACGATCCGTCTTCCGTGGCGGGCATGACGCACAGCATCTTTAGGCGTGCCTTCCGGCAATGTATTGAAAGCAGCGAATGGCCCGCCGACACCTACGTGTGGACGTACCGCGGTTCCGGCGCGGAGTGGCCCGTCGACCGTATCGACATGGCGGTTCCGCTGAGTCCGGGCGAACTCAACCGCAAGATCATCGCCGCTTTCCAGCACCGTTCCCAACACAGCCAGAGTCCCTTGGCTGTCATCGAGCAAAGTGAATACTGGCAACGCACCGAACAGATCAACCGCCGCACGGCGGATCTCTACAATGCGCTGGGGATGGCGGAGTACGAGGCCATCGAATGCTTTGTGCGGGCGAATTCTCAAGAGACCTGATGATGAACAGGAAGTTGCCAAACGGTGATTTGTCTGTGGACGGTCCATTCCTTGACGCGGCCTTTCTTCCCGCCGAGGTCGCCCTGTGCCTGCACGGGGAGCGGTTGGGGAAGGCGGCGGCAAAGGAGAAAGTGGGACTTGCGCTGTCCCGGCCCGACGGGACGACCTTTGTCGAGGAACTGGAACTGCCGGCCCCTGAGAACGCATCGGAAGAAGACTGGCGCATTCTCGAGCGCCACGTGAAGCGGATGCTGTGGCAGAAGGGCGGCAGCCGGCTCTTTGTCGCGGG
>SKLD01000497.1 GCA_007123395.1 Opitutales bacterium | reverse complement strand
GTCGCCCTCAATCAATACGGCGAGGCCCTTGTTTCGCAGCCGGATAGCTGGACATGGAGCGCCGACAGCGGAGGCACCTTCGCCGATCCGGAGAACGGGGTTATCCTCACCAACGACGTGGAAGGCGCTCACACCGTGCGCGCTTCCGCCACCCTCGACGGAGTGACCATCGAAGGAACGGCGTCCTTTACGATCATTCCGGAACTCGTCGTGACGGAGATGTTTGTCGCCTCCGGGAAAGCATACGAGTGGGACATCCTCGAATCCGGCAAACGGCGCTACATCGACCGCACCGCCACGTTCCCGGGCGTCGGCGCCTTCGAGGGAATGCAATACTTGCGCAACTCCAATGATGACCGCAGCCGCAACGGCACGCTGGTAAGCTTCCGTCTGAATCTGCCGGTGACGGTTTTCGTGGCGGTCCATCCTGACTTCGACACCTCCCTGCCCTGGTTTGCCGGGTACGGCTTCACAGGAGCGACCCTCGCCGGACACCAAGTCTATGCGCGCTTCTTCCCCACCGGTTCTCTCATCCGCATAGGTGAGAATCGCAACGCGGAGGGAGGCACCAACTTCAACATCTATCACATCATTCTCGACCACACACCGCCGCCGCCCAACCAACCTCCGGTGGCCGCGCTCATGGCATCGCCCCTGAGCGGTGATCCGCCCATGCCGGTGACGTTTGATGGCACTGCTTCGAGCGATCCGGACGGGGAGATTGTCCGCTACGATTGGGACTTTGGCGACGGCACGGTCCTCGAAGACGGTCCCGCCGAAGTCACCCATGTCTACACGACCATCGGTACCTTCACCGTCACCCTCACCGTCACGGATGACGAAGGAGCAACGGATTCGGCGGTGGCTTTCATCAGCACCACCGGAGTGCCTTCTGTTCCCCTCGCCTTTCAGTTTAACTTCGGCGACGTGGACTACTCCGGTACAAACAGCCCGGCCCACGCGGAAGGCGTGTTGCCCTCGGATGTCACGGCATGGCAGACAGTGAACGGAAACTCCGTGACGCAGGAAGTGGAGGTCGCGGGTATTCCCTTCAGCGCGACGGCGGAATTTCGCCGTGCCGATGGCATAGAGACGGATACACCGGTGACACTGTCCCAGACCGCGTCGACCGCCAACCGTTCCGGCGGCGGATCGGGCATTTTCGGCACGGCACTCACGCAAACATGGCGCGCCTATTCGCGCGGCGGGCGGGCCGGTCGCAGCGTGGGAGCCTTCTTCACCGGCATCGAACCGGGCGAATACGATGTCTACGCCGTCGTGCACAACCCCGTGCTCATTGAGGCCGCACGCACAACCAATGTAGGTATCGGGGTGGGCTCCGCCACCAGCGGGAGCTTGGCATGGAACGACCCCAGCCTCACCGGCATGAGCTTTGCCGCCAGTCCACAAACAGACACATGGGAACTGGGCGTCAACTACGCCCGCGTGCGGGTCGAGGTGACTCCGGAAAACCCCAACATCTACGTCATTCAGGGCGGTCCCGCCGCCGTGAACGACGAGTTCGACTTCCACACTCTCACAGCCGTGCAAATCGTGGCTGTGTCGGACGACGAGCCCGCTCCCACCGATCCGTATGCCGACTGGGTCGTGACCAACAACATCCAAGGTGGCCCCGACGATGCAACCGGCGGCGTGGCCAATCTGATGCGTTACGCCCTCGGCGGGGATGCCACCACACCGGCAGCCGACCTCCTGCCGCAGATGCAATCCGCGCTCGATGCGGAGGGTCTCGTCCTGAGCCTCGCTTTCCACCGTATCGATGATCCGCAGGTCAGCTACGCCGTCTGGTACAGCGAGGACTTGCTCGATTGGGGCACCGAACCCGTGTGGCAGGGCACCGGTGCGCACGAAGGCGTGCCCGGTCCATACGAGGTATCGGTCCCCGCCTTCGCCGAGCGCGGCTTCCTCCGACTGGAGGTAAGCCGGTGATAAGGCGCTTCGCCGTTGTCGGGCTGCTTATTCAGCGCCCGACCTCCGCGGCTGCCGCGCAACCGGGCGTGTCGGACAGCACGGTATGCCCCCACTACACCGAACGGATTACCCTGCGATTTCTTCCTCATCACCGCTAATCGGGATTTTCCATAACAACAACGACGACAAACGATCAAAATAAAGTGGAAGCGGCGTCCCGCTGCTTTATCAGCGGCTCAAGATAAGCGGCGGGACGCCGCTTCCTCTCTTGATCGCATCCGAATATTTCCGGGATTCCTAACACTTGTCCATGAATTGGGTAATTTTTGGCCCGATTTAGGGTAGCTTTTGAAGGGGCAGAAGTTGTATACTGCACTCTTTTTGACATCCCTACCCCCTTCATAAATCCCATGCAACTGCACACGATTCCCCGCCTTGCCGCTGCCGCGGCATTTTCCTTCATCACAGCGGCCGCCCCCGCGGCATTTGCCCAGACAACGACGACAAGCGAAGCCCTGTGGAGCGAATACCGGCTCAATCCCGACAACCATTCACACATCCCGAATGCCTCGTTCGCCGGATACATGCGTGGCGAGGCGCCCATCCCGGATGTGCCGGTCGTCGTCGACATCCGCTCCTTCGGGGGTGTGGGCGACGGGGAGACGATCAACGACGCGGCCATCCGCGACGCCATTGAGGCCGCGTGGCGAC
>SKLD01000299.1 GCA_007123395.1 Opitutales bacterium | reverse complement strand
TCGAGGAGCTTCTGGATGTCCTGCCAATGCAGGCCGGTGGTGGGCTCGTCGAGGATGTAGAGGGATTCGCCGGTCTGGCGTTTGCTGAGTTCGAGGGAGAGTTTGATGCGCTGGGCCTCGCCGCCGCTGAGGGTGTTGGCGGGCTGGCCGAGGTGGATGTAGTCGAGCCCGACGGCGCGCAGGGTGTCGAGCTTGGCCATGATCTTGGGGACGGCGCCGAAGACAGCGCAGGCCTCGTCAACGGTGAGTTCGAGGACCTCGGCGATGTTGAGGCCCTTGAACCGCACCTCGAGGGTCTCGCGGTTGTAGCGTTTGCCGTTGCAGGCGGGGCACTCGGCGTAGACGTCGCTGAGAAACTGCATGTCGAGGCGGATCTGGCCGTCGCCCTGGCAGCGCTCGCAGCGTCCCCCGCGCATGTTGAAGGAAAACCGTCCGGCGCTGTAGCCGCGCACTTTGGCGAGCGGGCAGCGCGCGAAGAGCTGGCGGAGGTCGTCGAAGAGTTTCGTGTAGGTGGCGGGGTTGGAGCGGGGGCTGCGGCCGATGGGCTCCTGATCGACGCGCACGAGGCGGCCGAAGTGCTCCAGCCCGCGCAGGCCGGTGTGTTTGCCGGGGATCGTTTTGCTGCGGTTGAGGCGGAAGGCGGCGGCGTTGGCGAGGATGTCGTTGACGAGCGTGCTCTTGCCCGAACCGCTCACGCCGGTGACAACCGTGAGCAGGCCCGCCGGGAAGGCGACGTCGATGCCGCGGAGGTTGTGCTCGGCGGCGCCTGCGAGGACAAGCCAACGCCCGTCCGGCTCGCGCGCGGGGGCGTTGCGCTCCACACTGGCGCGCCCGCTGAGGTAGGCCCCCGTCATGGAGCGCCCGGAGCCCTTGACCGCGGCGAGGTCGCCGGCGAAGACGATGTGTCCCCCGCGCGCGCCCGCGCCCGGCCCGATCTCGATGATCGTGTCGGCCGCCTCCATCACGTCGGGGTCGTGCTCGACGACGACGACGGCGTTGCCCCGGTCGCGCAGGGCGCGGAGGCTGGCGACGAGGCGCGCGGTGTCCGCCGGGTGCAGCCCGATCGTTGGCTCGTCGAGGACGTAGGTCACCCCCACGAGCCCCATCCCTAGCTGGGTGGCGAGCCGCACGCGCTGCGCCTCGCCGCCGCTGAGGGAAGCATATGAGCGGTCGAGGCTCAGGTAGTTGAGCCCCGTTTCGTTGAGGAAGCGCAGCCGCTGCTCCAGCCCGGCGAAAACTTCGCCGAGTTTGTCGAGGTGCCGCCCTCCGCCGCCGTCCGCCGCGCCCACGCCGGAGAGCACGGCACCGCGGGTGGCCCGGACAAACCCGAAGGCGCGCGCGAGGTCCATGCTCATGAATTCGGCGAAGCCCGTGCCGGCGATGCGCACGGCCCGCGCCGCCGCGTGGAGGCGCTCGCCACCGCAGTCGGGGCATTCCGAGGCCACCTGATAGGCCATGAGGCGCGCGCGCAGACCGTCGCTCGTGGTCTCCGCGCGGGTGCGCTCGAGGTCTTTGACGACGCCCTCGAAGGGCATCACGTCGGGCTTGCGGTTGCCCCCCCGGAGCTTGAAGGAAAAGAGCCGTTCGCCCGTGCCGCGGAGGATCTGCCGCCGTGTCTCGGTGTCGAGTTCCTGCCACGGGACGGTGGGGTCGAAGGGCAGTTGTTCGGAGAGCTGCTTGAGGATGGCGTTGCGCTGGATGATCATGCGCTTCGACCCGAGCCGCCACGGCTTGATGGCGCCGCCCTTGACCGATTTCGCGGGGTCGGGCACGAGGAGTTCCTCGGCAAACTGGCGGGTCTGCCCCAGCCCGCCGCAGGTGCGGCACGCCCCCTCGGCGTGGTTGTGTGAGAAGTGGCGCGGCGTGAGCGCCTCGTAGACTTCGCCGCAAACTTCGCAGGCGAGGTGGCGGCTGAGCGCCCGCTCCGCAAACGGGCCGTCGCGGTCCGCCTGCACGAGGGCGACGGCGCGGTCGGCCCCCTCGCGGAAGGCCAGCTCCAGCGAATCGGCGAGGCGGCTGCGCTGGTCGGGACGCAGGACGAGCCGGTCGACGACGACATCGAGCGTCAGCTCGCCGGACGCGCCCGCGAGCGGATCCTCGTCTTCGAGGGAGCGGATTTCACCGTTGACACGCACGCGCTGGTAGCCGCGCTGGCGCAGGACGGGGAGTTCGCCGCGCACGACCGATGCCTTTGCGCGCAGGAGCGGGGCTAGGAGGATGCAGCGCGCCCCTTCCGGCTCTGCCAGGAGGGCGTCGACAACATCGTCGAGGGTCTGTCGGCGGATGCGCCCGCCGTCCAGCGGGCAAAACGCCTCGCCCCCCAGCGCCCAGAGCAAGCGCGCGTAGTCCGCCACCTCGGTGACCGTCGCCACCGTGCTGCGCGGGTTCGCGCCCGCCGCCTCCCGCTGCTCGATGGCGATGACCGGGGACAGCCCTTCGATAAAGTCGACCTCGGGCCGCGGCATTTGCTCGAGGAGCTGGCGCGCCCGCACGGAAAGGCTGTCAATGTATTTGCGGTAGCCCTCGGCGTAGAGCGTGTCGAAGGCGAGGGAGGACTTGCCGCTCCCGCTCACGCCCGTGATGACGGTGAGATGGTCGCGGCGCAGGGAAACATCGACATTGGCGAGGTTGTGCTGCCGCGCCCCCTTGATATGGATGCACATCGGCTCCGCGCGGGGCCGCGCCCCCCCGATTTCAGTTGTCGTTGGTTCCAATGCCATTCAGAATAAGAGAATAAACTTGAAAACTTTGTGGATACGGGCGAATCCCCTTTGCCTTTTGTCCGCAACCAGACCGAACATTCGAAGGCTTTTTTCCGTTTAATGAAAGACAAACTCCGTCCGACCCTCTACATCAAACCCGGCTGCCCGTGGTGCCGCGAGGCCATGGCATTCTTCTCGCAGCACGGGGTTGAGGTCAATGTACGCGATGTCAACGCGAACAGACAGAACATGCAGCGCATGATCGAGGTTAGCGGGCAGAGCCTGACGCCGACCCTCGAGTTCGGCGAATTCATTGTGCCCGACTTCAGCGTCGACGAACTCATCAGCGAGCTGGAGCAAGTGCCCGAAATCAAACGGGATCTCGGCTTTGGAGACACCGAAGACTGGAACTGAGGGCGGCGCGGACGAAAGCCGACCCTGGCTCACCGGGATCCAGCAGAGGCTGGTCACCGCCGCCTTGGTCTGCGTCTCGCTCTTCGTCATCGGCGCGCTCGCCTTCGGCGTGTTCCTCGTTCTGCGCGCCTTCGTCACCACCTTTTCCAACGTCCTCTGGCCGCTGGCCGTGGCGGGGATCCTCGCGATGCTCCTTCGCCCCCTCGCCCTCTCTCTCCAAGAGCACCTGCGCTTCTCGCGCGTCGGCGCCATCGCGACAATCTACGGGCTCATTCTCCTCGCCTGCGCCGCCGCCGTCGCCTACGTCGTGCCGGTCCTCGTCGAGCAAAGCCTGAAATTCGCCCGCGAGGTCCCCGTTCTCCTCGAGCGCGCCCAAGACGGCTTCGAGGAGCGCTTTCCCCAAGTCATCGAGTTTCTCGAGGACTATGTCGGGGCGGAAAAACTGGAGGAATACCGCGAAACACTCACCGCTTACGCGCGGGAGAGCCTCGCGCATGCCGCGCCCGCCGTGGGCCGCCTCGGCACATGGCTGGGCGAACTCTTCGCATGGGCCGCGGCCGCCGCCATTGTGCCCGTATACCTCTTCTTTTTCCTGCTCTCCGACCGCAACCCCACACGCGACCTGAAGGAGCAACTCTCCTTCATCCGCAAGGACATCCGCGAGGACATCATTTTCCTCATCAATGAGTTCGCCACGAGCATGGTCGCCTTCTTCAGGGGGCAAATCCTCATCGGGATGATCATGGGCGTGCTCTTTGCCGCTGGTTTCAGTGCCGTGGGTGTAAATTTCGCCATCGTCCTCGGGTTGCTCCTCGGCGCGCTCAACATCATCCCCTACCTCGGCACCATCCTCGGCCTCGCCAGCGTCCTGCCCATCGCCTACTTCCAACCCGACGGCGGCCTCCTCACCGCCGCTCTTGCCCTCGGTGTCTTCGGCATCGTCCAGCTCGTCGAGAGCTACTTCCTCACCCCGCGCATCATGGGGCAGACCACCGGCCTGCACCCCCTCGTCATCATCATCGCCATTTTCTTCTGGGGCACCGCCCTCGGCGGCATCCTCGGCATGATCCTCGCCATCCCGCTGACCGCCTTCTTTGTCGTCGCATGGCGGCTCCTCCGCCAAAAATACCTCGCCGGGCTGGCGTAATGTAAGTGGCGTGATGTAAGTGTAAGGGCACAGAGGGCGGGCCGCTCCCTCTGCCCCCGCAATCCCCCACGGGCACCTCAAGCTTCGTTTCCGCCGTAGCGCTGGCCTTACCGCCCAACTGCACCCACGCCCACCTCGCTCATTGCCTTATTGGAAAAATAGTTGATGGCTGGCATTTATTTTACAACCGACCCGAGGCGAAGATGGGGCATCAAACACATTAACTGCGGACGCAGGACAAACGATCCAGAGACTGCTGCTTACCATCGAACCGTCGGCGGGGGGCGAGTGCGGATGCTGCTCTTTGCCGTGGGCACCGCCTACCCGGACGCCCGCGACACCTACCTGAACGACGCCAGCAAACTCAACTCCGCCCCGGACCTCTACAAGGTTCTCCTCGACACGCATCTGTAGCCCGCCGCCCCGGCTTGGAACAGTCCCGGCTTCGACGGACTTGCCGGCATAAGGTTGCCGTTGAAACACGACGCTCCACGAGCCGTCTTTTGTCGGCTACTGGATCTCCCGCTTCAGAGGAAAGACCTTGGAGATGTATCGGAAATCGCTCCAGACCGTTGTGTCGACGATGACCATCGCCTAGAACCGGGCGTCCCGCATTTGGTCCAAGTCGCCCTCCCACGAAATCCTCCCTTTCAATCGGAGAATCCGCTTCTGCTCCTTCCGCCGCACCAGCTCCCGCAAGGCATGATCGACCAGCGCACGGCGTGTGCCGATCCCCGAAAGCCGCATCCCCTTACCGATTAATTCCTCATCCAAGACAACATTCGTCCTCTTGATACACACAATATCAACCATCTATGTGTATCTATCAACGGCGGACCGCAACCTTGCAAGATGTCGATGAGTAGGTGTTTGGGAATTCGGGCTTTGCGGGGAAACGGCCGGGATTCCGTAGTCGGCCTGGTTCACCGGGCGACCCGAGGCGGAAACGTGATCACAAACACTCGCGCGTCCTCCTCGTCGCTGGGGGCGCTCGAAGATTCGTAGCCGTCTCTCCGTCACGGTCCGGCGATGAATCAGCCGGACTACGTTTTCGTCCTCGGCGCGATACAGGCGCCTGCGTTACTGCTCCGCTTGGTTCGCGCGCCGCGCCATGGGGTGCCCCTCCCTACCCCTTGACCGCACCGGAGGTGAGACCGCTGATGAACTCGCGCTGGAGGAGGAAGAAGAGAATGACGGGGGGAAGGATGGCGATGAGGGTGCCGGCGAGAAAGACGCCGTATTGCGAGGAATAGTCGCCCATGTATTGCTGGAGTATGACGGGCAGCGTGAGCTTGTGGGTGGAGTGGAGGAAAACGTTGGGCGCGATAAAGTTGTTCCACGAGGCGAGGAAGGCGACGAGGCAGAAGGCGCCGCTCATGGGGCGCACGAGCGGCAGCGCGACCGAGAAGTAAAGGCGGAACTCGCTCGCCCCCTCCACCCGAGCGGCTTCGAGGAGTTCTTTGGGTACGCCGAGCATGGCCTGCCGGAAGAGGAAGATGCCGTAGCCGCTCACGGCAGAGGGCACGATAAGGGCGAGGAACGAGTCGATCCACCCGAGGTTGACAATGATCATGTAGACCGGCGCGAGAAGGAGGATGGGCGGGATCATCATCGAACCGAGGATGAAGCCGAGGACGAGCCCCGAGCCCCGGAACGAGTATTTTGCTAGGGCGAAGCCCGCCATCGAGGAGGTGAAGAGCTGGAGCCCCGTCTGCGCGCAGGCGAGAAAGAGCGAGTTGAAAATAAAGAGCCAGAAGGTGAAGGTTCCCGCCGAGGTCTGCCGCGGCTCGAAGAGAACGCGCAGGTTCTTGAAATTGAGCGTGTCGGAGGACCACTCTGAAAGCGGGGGGAAAAAGACATACTCGTTGAGGACGTCGGGATCCTTGAATGTCGCTGCGACGAGCCACGCGAAGGGGGCGAGGACGAGGACCGAGGCCGCGAGGATGACGGCGTAGCGCAGAAACGTGTTCGCGGAGGTCCCGTGGTCGGAGCGCAGGAACCAGAGCGCGCCGTAGACCGCCGCGACGGCAATGAGGAGGGCGTGGAAGACGTTGAAGCTCATGGCGACTCCAGCCCCCTCGAAATGCGGATCTGCGCCATGGAGATGGCAAAGATAATGAGCGCGAGGATCCAGCCCACGGCCGCGCCCGTGCCGAGGTCGCCCGACTCAAAGGCGTGCTGGTAGAGATACATCACAATGGTGAGCCCGGCATTGTCCGGACCGCCCGTGGCGTTGAGGAGCGCGTAAGGCAGCTCGAAGAGCTGGAACGACCCGATCGTGCTCATGATTACAACGAAGAGGGCGACCGGCTTGATAGCGGGAACGATGACATGGATGAAACGCTGCCACGGCCCCGCGCCGTCGACGCGGGCGGCATCCATGAGGTCGTCGGAGACATTCTGCAAGCCGGCGAGGAAGTAGATCATGTTGAACCCGACATACATCCACAGCGAGGTGAGAATGAGGGCGGGCATGACGAGCGAGGGGTCGGCAAGCCAGCGCAGGTCCAGCCCGTGGCCGGAAATGTAGTGGAGAAACCGGTTGATCATGCCGAACCGGGCTGTGAAGAGCACCGAGAAGAGAATCCCGACAAAGATCGGGCCGACGAGGTGGGGCGAAAAGAGGATAAGGCGGAAGAACCCTTTCCAGCGGTCCTTGCGCGTGTTGAGGAGCAGCGCGAGGCCGAGCGAAAGCGGCAGTTGCAGGAAGATGGAGAAAAAGGCGAAAATCGTGGTGTTGCGCAGGGCGCGGAAAAACTCCGGATCGCCGAGAACGAAGCGGAAGTTGCTCCACCCCACGAAAACCGAGTGCAACGCCCCGCTCGTCTGGTAGAAGGCGAGGATCGTCGCCCAGAGAAAGGGGTAGATGAAAAACACCCCGCTCACGAGGAGAAAGGGTGAGAGGAAGAGCCACGCGCTAACGACCCGGCGGCGGTTCATTGCGGCGCGGCCTCTCCCTGCGGCGGCCTGAGGAACACATTGCGGTCGAGGCGGCGCCATACATCGGCTTCGGCGGCGGCCAGCTCCTCACGAATGAAGGGACGCGGATCGCCTCCCGGGTTGGCGCGTGCCCAGCGCAGCGTCCGCGTAAAGGCCGTGGAGAGCCGGGCGCGGGCGTAGTCGCGGTACGGCGAGGGATGCATCGACGGCACGGCTTCAGCGAGATCGGCGTAGAGCCGTCCGATGGGCTGCTCCCAAAACGGATGCACTTCGTATAGAAACGGCTCGCCCCACGCGGAGCGTGCCGGCGGAATAATGTTGGTATTGCGGAACCGGTCCGGCAGAAACTCTTTCTCAAGGTAGAGAAACTTTGCGAATTTCCATGCGAGATCCGGGTTGCTCGAAGTTTTCGGGATGACGAGCGAGCTGCCGCCCCAAGTCGAGGTACGGCGGCCTCCCTCTTCCCATGCGGGTAGGGGCATGAGCTTGAGCGAGCCGGCGAGGCGCGGGTTGTCCATCTGGATCTGGTGCGTGCGCCAGTCGGGGGCGACGATGAAGAGGATGAGCCCGTCGCTGAGGGCCTTGGCAAGGTTCTGCCCCCAGCCCGCCGGAAAGGAGATGCGGTCGGCGCCCTGAACCTGCCGCAGGTGCCAGGCGAACAGCTCGACCGCCGTCTCATTGTTGAAGGCGGGGCGTCCGAAGGCGTCGATCACGTCGACCCCCGCCTGCGGCAGGAGCACGTCGATCAGCTCCGGCAGACCCGACAACGAAAAATCGATGGCGTAGCGGTCGATGACGCCGTTGCCCGTAAGATCGGCGACCATGTGTTCGCGCGCCGCCGCTTCGAAGCGTTCCCATGTGTCGAGTTCGGCGGGATCGACCCCGATGTCTTCGAGAATATCGGCCCGGTAAGCGAGCATCACCGGGTGGATGTCGTGCGGGATGCCGAAGATGCGATCGTCGCGGGTCCACAAGGCGAGCCGTGAATCAACAAATTCGTCCATCAGCCCGTCCTTGCGGATACGGTCGGTGAGGTCGTGAAAGCCGATACCCTCCAGCGGTCCCTGCGTGAGCGCGCCAAACATGCTCACCTGAATCTCGACAATGTCGGGCATGCGCGTGCCCGACATAAGGGCCGACTGGAGGCGGCTCTTCAACGCCTGCATGTTCACGAGGTGCATCTGCACACGCACCCCGTGCCTGCGCTCAAACTCCGCAATGGCCGCGCTGTAATCGTCGTAGTGAACGAGCGTGAACATCACGAACTCAAGGTCCGGCGGCGGCTCCGCCGCCATTCGCTGACGCACACCGAAGACAAGCGCGCCCGCCACAAGAGCGGTCAGGAGGATGGCAAGAGCGGCGTTACCCGGTGGAAATCGCATTGAGAAGTGATTTCGAGAAAGAAAGGTTCACAACTCCGGTGTCAAGTCCGAAGCGCGTCCGTTCCCAGCGACCATTGCCCGCCGCGCGTGTTCAACTCTTATCCTCGCTCATCTTCATCGTCGAACGGTCCGTCGGACGCATGCGCCACCTCCGCCACCTTCAGACCCGCCTCGCAAGCCACATCCTTGGTGGTCACTCGCTTTCCGGATTTCACCGCATAGGAAAAAGGCGATTCTTCAACCGCTTCCGCCTGGCACAAATAAGATTTCGCCGGGGCCAGACACCCAAACAACTCGACCCACGGCGTCGTCTCATGCCCGAAAAACGCATGCAGACTGTAAAAGAAAACCTCACAAACCGCCAAGGCATTCCCTTCATATCGTTTCCTTTTCAAAACCTCGCTAAAAATGACCGATGCAGCCGATCCGCATTGCACAACTCGGTTCAGGACGAAGATATCCGGACAATAAACCTAGGGTAAAACCCGCAAAAACAACCGAAGACAATGAAACACCTCGACAAAATCACCCTTCTCGGAGCCGCCCTCCTACCGTTCTCTATTCCGGCCGGTGCCCTTTCGCTTTCCACCGACCCCGTCGGAGGCACGATTATCGAGATTCCCGCCGGTATTTCCATCCTCTCCGACAGCTACCTTGGCGAAGCCCTTTTCACCGGAACCGTCACCGGCGTCTCGCCGGACGGGCTCGTTGTCGAACTACCCTCTACCCCCGCCGTTCAGCACCCCGCCTACCTTCATGTTCTTTCCGGACCGGACGCAGGCAGAATCTCCACCATCCTCGACAGCGAAGGCCCCTTCCTTACCGTCGAGACCGCCCTCGACCTCGCCGAAGGCGACGCCCTCGTCATTCGCAAGCACCGCACCCTCGGAGAACTTCTCCCGCAGGGCTTGGGGAACGGCAGCACGGCCACGTTCTACAACGCGGACGGGACGATTGAATCCGCCACATTCTTCGAGAAACATGGATGGCTGGATGGCCAGTTTCAGTTGGCTAACGACCTAATCCTCTTCCCTGGCGAAGCGGTCGTTGTCAATGCCTCCTCACCCGCGAGCGTCCTTATGAGCGGCTCCGTCACGGTGGATCCCGTCAAAGTCGGTTTCGGTGCCTCTGCCATCGCGATTGTCGGCAGCCTGAATCCCGTCGAGGACGCCCGGCTCGACGACCTCTTCGCCAGTGCTGCGACCGAGAACGACACGGTCACTCTCTATGAAAACCGGAACGGAATTTTCTCCGTTTCCAGCGTCCACACGTTTTTTGAGGGCCACGGCTTCTTCACGGACGCCGGGGAGCCGAGCGTCACCGGCGTTCCCGTCGGCGGGGCCGCCGTGCTGCGCAGCTCGCGCGCCGGTCACGTCACGCTGCCGCCCGCCTTCAGCCATGACGAGTAAGACGGTTTCCACACCTAGTCGTTTTTTATTTATGAACTTCCACCGATTCCCGCAATGTCACCAAGAACTCTTCTAATCACCTTTGCAGCTCTTGCCGCCGCGTTCCCGCTGCACGCACAGATCGTGGACTACCAGATCGAGACCGACCGCCTTGTTCTCCCCAATGCCCTCCCCCTGCATCGCGAGAACGCCGCGGCGAACGGCATGAACGTC
>SKLD01000284.1 GCA_007123395.1 Opitutales bacterium | reverse complement strand
CGGGGCGCGGTCCGCCTTGAACCAGACGGAGATGGTGGTGTCGGGCACCGTCGACTCGTCACCTACAACCTGCTTCGGCTCGCCGTCGGTGGCGATCCGGAGATAAGCACCCGCCCCGTCGAAACGGGCGGCCTGCCCGAACAGGCCGTCGGGGTCGAAGGCAAAGCCGCCGAAGGAGGTGAGGTCGAGATTGGAGGGATTGGCGGGGGAAACGTTGCCGGAGGCGATGGAGGCGTTTTCGAGTCTCCCGTCGAAAGCCCAGTAAGCCGTGAGGCCGTCCGTGGGGACGGCGGCATGGAGCGCGGGGACGGCGGCGAGGGTGAGCGCGAGAAAAAGCGCGCGGAGGCGCTGCCGGTGCGAAGGTTGGCTGGCTTGGATCATCGTATTTCGGTGGGTGGAAAAACAAACCGCCGAAGGTGCCCGATGATGAGAAGGTATCAAAGCACCGCGCCGCCGGAAAAACGAACGGCGACGGCCGACCACGGCCAATGCACGGCAGATAATGGAGAGAGCAACGACGTTACACCGCCGGAGAAACCGGAGGCAACGGAAAAAGGCCCCGCGCGGCGAGGCCGCTCTGTTGGAGTTCCGGATTTATCCGGTCCCGGCCCGGCGGGCATACGAACGCGCCGGGCACAGGGACCGTCTGAAGGTTACGGCGCGCGACGAAAGCGCGCGTATTGTCGAAGCGTCTCCGCCCGCGCGTGCGCCTCGCGCCGGGGGCCAAAATGGCCGCCTGGCCACGGTGGCGTGCGGGGTGCATCATCGTGGCGCAACCCCATCCTGGGGTTAGCGTGCGGGGTCGTCGTCGGAGGCACCTTCGCGGATCGCTACGGCAGACCGGATTTCCCTTCGTCCGATTGGAGGATCTCGACGGCGCGGAGGGCGGCGGTGGTGCGGTTGTCGACCCCGAGTTTGTGGTAGATGTGCTGCGCGTGCTTCTTTACGGTGTTGAGGGCGGAATCGAGGATCGAAGCGATCTCAGGACTCGATTTGCCTTGGGCGATCCAATAGAGAATTTCGGATTCGCGCGGGGTGAGCCCCAGTCGTTCAAGGGGGACGGGGTCGTGCAGCATGGATTTCTCCTCGATGCGGAGGAGGCGGCTGTCGCCGGGCGTCGTGTCGGCCTGGATACGAATGACAAGCACACTTTCGGGTCGGCGAACGCGCAGCTCCGCACCGGTCCGCGCTTCCAGCCACGCGGCCACGTTCTCCGGCAGCCCGTAGGTGGCTTCAGGGTGGAATTGGAGGAGGAGGTCCCATGCGCGTTTTGTCGCGAACTCGACTTTGCCGTCGCCCGAGACGACCATGATGCCGAGGTTGAGGGCCTGCTCGATTTGGCGTTCGGCGGCGCGGCGGCGGCGAACCTCGACGGTGAGGGCGCGGTTGCGCTCTTCGAGGGCTTGTTGGAGTTGGCGGATTTTGAGTTGGGTGCGGACGCGCACGAGGACTTCCTGCGGGTCCACGGGCTTGCAGAGATAATCAGCCGCGCCGGCGGCGAATCCGGCGACCGTGTCCGCAGTGGCGTCGAGCGCGGTGAGGATGATCACGGGCACTTCCGCAAAGGTGGGGGTGGCTTTGAGTCGTCGGCAGACATCGATCCCGTTCATCCCCGGCAGGCGGACGTCGAGGAGGATGAGGTCGGGTAGGAGGACACCCATGCGCTCGAGCGCGATCTCTCCGCTCTCGACGATGAGGACTTCGAAGTCAGCCGCGCCCAGAACATCGAATAGAACGGCGAGGTTCTCCGGTGTGTCGTCGATGACGAGGATGGTGGCGGTCGACTTCATGAATCGCTCTCCCCGCGGGGCGCGTGCGCCTCCAAATCATCGCTCAGTCGGGCGAGGCGAAAAGCCGCGAGCAGGTGGAGAAGGCGATCAACCGTCGGACGGGCGGCGGGATCGGCGTCATGGATGCGCCGCAGTTCGCGTTTGAGTCCGGCGGGCTCGCGCCGGTGGGCGAGGGCGCGCAGGGCGGCGAAATCCTGGGCGGCGAAGGTGAAGTCGCTTGCGGGCGCCTCCGCCGCCTCCGCCGTTTCGCTCTCCGGGTAGGTCCAGGTCAATTGCAGGAGGCTTCCGATTTTTGCGAGCAGCTCCTCGAGAAGGAAGGGTTTTGTGACGACATCGTCGCATCCAAGAGCGAGGGCGTCTTCCCGGCTGAAGTCGATAAGGCTGGCCGAGTAGGAGATGACGGGCAGGTCGCGGCCCCATGGAGCGGCGCGCAGGCGGCGGATGACTTCGCCGCCGTCCATCGGCGCCATGCGCATGTCGAGGAGGATGAGGTCCGGCCGGGTGGCCTCGGCCCGCGTCAGCGCGCCCGCGCCGTCGGCCACGCCTTCGACGTCGAATCCGAGAGGTTCGAGCATTTCGGCGACGATGTCGCGGTTGACCGAAAGATCGTCGACAACGAGAAGGCACCGCCGCCGGCCCTCGTAGCCAGTGATCACACGGTCGCGCCCGGCGGAGGCCGGCGGGGGGTCGACGGCTTCGAGGGGCAGGTCAAGGCGGAAGCGACTGCCCTCGCCGGGGGTGCTCGCGCAGGTAAGGGAGCCGCCGAGGGCGGTCGCAAGGCTGCGGGAAATGGCGAGACCAAGGCCGGTCCCGGGCTCGGACGCGGGGGCCGGGTCGCCTTGTTGGAAGGGCTCGAAAATGG
>SKLD01000313.1 GCA_007123395.1 Opitutales bacterium | reverse complement strand
CGGAGATTCAATCTATCTTGTCGGCGATACGCGGAGCGACGGCGGCGCGGAGGGTCCCGGAGTCGCAAAGCTGGTCCGCACGGCATCTCCCGGAACCTACTGGCACCCGATGATCGGCGAGATTCACGGCTACGGAACGGGGGCGTGGTTTCATATCGAAGGCCTTGGTCTCCTTTACCACTATGACAACGGTTGGCACGGCCACTACACAGAGCTTGATGGTGATTGGATACAGGCGGGTGTGCTCGGCATGCCTCGTCTCGCGGGCGATGACCGCATTATGTTCCAACACAGCGTCCACGGCTGGGTCAGTTTCTCCGTCTCGACCGGGCTCCACTACCGCTGGTCGGAAGGCGGGTGGTTTGACGAGTGGAGGTGACCGACGGGATACCTGGTACCGCATAGCGCTCCATGTGCGACGGGCACTCCCGCACGCCGCCGATTCACTCACCCTCGCCCAGACACTCGCCGAGGCCGACCGCTTTGTCGGAGGAGGCCATGGTGCGGCGGAGGGTTTTTTGGAAGAAAAGGTTGTTGGGCACCTGATAGCGGTCGCCGTCTTCTGTCTCAAGTGAGGTGTAGAAGAGGTTGATATCGACGACTTTGCCTGCTACTTCCTCACCCGCGAATTTCACGGAGTCGTTCATGTTGAAGGGCTTCACGATAACGAGGAGGAAGGTGGCCGTAATGTGGCTGACCAAGCTCCAGACGGCGAAAAAGCCGATCGCGACGAGGGCGACGGTGGCCGTGAGGATGGACATCAGCTCGATTCCGAACTGTCCAAGCACGAGCGTCATAATAATCAGTGCAACGAGCAACTTCACGACGTTACGCATCGGCTGAATGACAAGCGGCGGGATGTTGGCGCGCGATCCCGCCATATCGAGGACGCGCAGCAGGAGGGTCATCGCGAGGACGCCGAGCAGAAGAATAATGAGGATAACGGCGCCTGTATAGAGGATGGTGGTGAGTTCAGGCATGGCTTCTATGGTGTTGTTTTATGTGTCGTATTGTGTTTAATATGCGGATACTAAATGCGGGGCGGTTGCGGCCTTCGGGCGGGGCCAAGGTCGTGGCTCCACCCAAAGGTAAATCCCTTGTTAACCCCTTTGCCCACGAACGGTTGTGTCGCGTGTGCGGCTCAATCCACCGGTTCGATGCGGTAGAGCCCGCCATCGCTGCGATCGGTAAGGAAGTAAAGGAATCCGTCCGGCCCTTCCCGTACTTCGCGGATGCGTCCAATGGCTTCATGAAGAAGTTTCTCTTCGTGGACGACTGCATTGTCTTCGAGAACGATTCGCTGCACGCGCGCGGCGCGGAGGAAACCGGCGAAAAGATTGCCCTGCCATTCGGGAAAAGCATCGCCCTTGTAGACGGCCAGACCGGAAGGACCGCGGGTATCTTCCCAAATGTGGTCCGGAGGCGTCACGCCGGGCGCGGCCCGGCCGATGCCGATGGGCGCGCCGGTGGAGTATTCATAGCCGTAGGCGACTTGCGGCCAACCGTAATTATTCCCCGCTTCGACGCGGTAGAGAAGGTCGCCGCCCGCAGGGCCGTGGTCGGTCGCCCACACTGTGCCGGTGTCGCTGTCGATGGCGAGGCCTTGGATGTTGCGGTGGCCGAAGGAGTGGATCTCCGGGCGAAGATTGCCGGGAGGCATGTTGACAAAGGGATTGCCCTCGTAGGCACCCCCGTCTTCGTACAATCGGATGACGGATCCGGCGGGGTGCGTTAGGTCTTGGGAGGTGTAGCGCAGTCCGTTGTCGCCTATTGCGACAAGGACAGTCCCGTCACCGGGAAAGATAATGCGCGAGCCATAGTGGCGGCCCGGTTCGCTAAGGGGTTGCTGCACATAAAGGATTTGAAGGTCGACCAACGCATCACCCTCTCCGTTAATTCGTGCACGGGCAAGCGCTGTCCCCGTGCCGAAGCGGTCGTCGGTGACGACGGAATCGCTATCCCCGGGACTTGAGTAGGTGAAGTAAATCCAGCCGTTCCGCGCGTTGTCGGGGTGTGCGACCACGTCGAGGAGACCGCCTTGCCCCCCGCCCTCTGCGGGAATCCGCTGCTCTTCATCCGCGTGAATCGTCGGCAGGCCGGAAAGCTCTATAATGGAACCGCCATCAATAACATGCATGCGTCCCGCCCGTTCGCTCAGAACCATGCGACCGTCCGCGAGCCATGTGAGAGCCCATGGATGCTCCAGACCTTCGACGACTTGAACAATCTTAAAGGAATGTTCTTCGCTCTCGACTTTTTCTTCGATGATACGCTCCACGACTGCGGGAGAGGCCGATGCTATGGCACTTGCGGCCATGGTTCCCATTGCGAGGGAAAAAATTCGTCTCATTGGAGATGATTTTTGATTCATATGAGACAAAAGTCTAGGCGGCCCTTGATTTGATGCAAACGCCGGGCGGTATTTTACGGTTGTCCGCGGCATCTCATGGCCGCATACCGGTTTTTTGACGAGGGATACCATTCATGAATAACAGGAGAAAGATTAGTTGGCATTGCGCGGGTTTGCCCGCCGTATGGCTGTGTCTCGCCGGCTCGGGATGGGCGGGCGCGGTTGTGGATTTGCCGGACATAACGGTAACGGCGGCGTCGCGCGGACCCGGCGCGGTCGACACCTCACCGCTGGTGACGATTGTGTTGGGT
>SKLD01000081.1 GCA_007123395.1 Opitutales bacterium | reverse complement strand
TCATGGGAAATGGTTTGGCGGGCAGCGGTGGATTTTGATCCGCGGCGGGTCTTCGCGGATGGACGCGAGGAGCGGGGAATCCCCGTGGAGATGATGTTCCCCGAAGGAAAGGACGAGCTGGAGTTCACCGTGAAAAACCGGCGGGGAGTGATTACCGTCCGCATCCGCGATCTGCCGGTGGCCGCCGGTTACCGGCTGGAACGGGCCACGGATGAGGGAAGTTTCCGCGAATTCTCGCCGGACCCGAAGGGACGCGCCTTTTGGGAGGTCACCTCTCGACCGGGAACGGGAACCTATGAAATGGTCCTGAGTCTACCTCCCGCAGCCGAAGGCACTACCTATCGCCTGCGCCGAACCGAAAGCAACTAGATGGAAAGCAACCTCGCCCTGCTCGACTGGATTCTGGTGATTGTCATCATCACCGGTATTGCCTCCGTCGGTCTGTATTTCAGCAAACGCGGAAGCAAGAACCTCGAGGCGTATTTCGTCTCGGGCCGTTCGCTGCCTTGGTATATCGCCGGATCTTCCATGATCGCGACCAGTTTTGCGGCCGACACGCCGCTGTGGGTGACCAATCTGGTGCGGCAGTTTGGCGTGCATTACGTCTGGCAGTTCTGGGCGCCTTTTATCGGGGCGGTGCTGGCGGCGGTCTACTTCGCGCGCCTGTGGCGGCGCATGGGCTTTGTCACCGATGTGCAGTTCCTCGAAACCCGCTATAAAGGCCGGGTAGCCGGTGCGCTGCGGGGCTGGTCGGGCGGAATGGGTGCCTTGCTCATGTGCCCGCTGATCGTCAGCTGGGTGGTGAAGGCCATGGAAACGATCAGCCGCGAGGCGATGGGCCTGCCGGAGGAATACCGGATCTACACCACCATCGCGGTGATTATGGTGGCCCTTGTGCTTTGCACTTTCTCCGGATTGTTCGGCGTCGTCTATACGGATTTCATCCAGTTCATCCTCGCCACCTTCGGCACGATTACCTTGGCGGTGCTCGCCGTCCGCGCCGTCGGCGGACTGGATTCGATGGTCGTGCAGCTTTCGCAATTGGACGACTGGAGCGGCAAGGAGTTGCGCGTGCTGCCCAGTATCGGTTCGGGCTTCGGACAGATGTCGGTGTGGAACGCCATCGGACTCTTCGGCATCCTCTGGATCGGGGTCGGCACCAGCGGCGGACACCAGGCACAGCGCCTCCTCGCGTCGCGCAATACTCTCCATGCGAGCCAGGCGCAGATCCTGCACGCCGTCGTCTATTACGCCCTCATGGCATGGCCGTGGATCATCGTGGCGCTCTGCTCGCTCCTGATCTTTCCGGTACTCGACACAACCGACCAAGCCGCCGCCTATCCGCGCATGCTGGTGAACCTGTTGCCGTTGGGCCTGCGCGGCCTCATGATCGCGGCTTTGCTGGCCGCCTTCGTTTCCACCATCAGCACCCTCTTCAACTGGGGCTCGTCGTACCTCGTGAACGACATCTACAAGCGTTTCATCAACCCCCATGCGACCCAGCGCTCCTACGTCCTTATCGCGCGCTTCGCGACCCTCTTCATCGCCACGGCGGGCGCGACGATCTCCTTCTTCGCCACGGATATCCAGCAACTGCTCACCATTTCCTACGTTGTCGGTTCCGGCACCGCCGTGCTCACCGTCCTGCGCTGGCTTTGGTGGCGCCTGACCGTCGAAGGCGATTTCGCCGGGATCATCGGCGGGTGGATCATCGCCCCGCTGCTGCTCTTCGGCCGCGTTTTCGACGAGCCCGCGCGTTGGTTGCTCAATCTTGAGGAGGACGTGCGCTTCAGTTCCGATCCAACGCTGCTCGGTGCGCGCATGCTCTTCATGGTCATTGTCCTGACCACGATCATCGTCGTGGTGTCCCTCTGCACCAAACCCACCGACGACGAGACCTTGAAGAACTTCGTCATCAAAGCGCGCCCCTTCCGCTGGTGCTGGTTGCCGGTCATCCGCAAACTCGACACCCCCTATGTCGAATACGAGAATTTCCCGCGCACGCTGCTCTCATGGGCCATCGGCATCGTATCCGTCGGCGCCCTTCTCTTCGGCGTCGGTGAGCTATTGCTTGGCTCCAATGCCAAGGGTCTCCTCGGTGTCGCCATCGCCGCGACAGGAATCACCTGCACGGTGCGGAGGATGCGGCACGACTACCGTGAGCAGGTGCGCCTTTCCGAAGTGGATCCGCTCAAACAATAAAGGACTTATGACCATGAAAAGAAACCTATCCATCACACTGCCCCTGTTAATCTTATTGATTTCCGCATCCGGCCAGACCCCCACGGTCTTCATGACCGACGGCGCCGAGTGGGGCAAAGCCCGCTGGTCCGACGGCAAGCCCGGCGCGGAATCCGTGGCCATCATCACCAACGGACGCACGGCCGTCCATTCCGAAGGGACCACTCCCTTGCATACTCTCCGTATCGGCAATAACGACGCCGGCGGTATGCTGCAGATCCGCGGCGGGTTCTTGGATATTGCGACCGCGATTCAGTTGGGAACCAACGGTGCCGGACGGTCCGCCGTCGTGCAGCGGGGAGGTGCGGTGCGGGTGAACCGCGTCATGCTCGCCAGCAACCACAGTGCCGATGCCTTCGCCGCTTATGGTATTGCGGCGGGATCGCTGGAGTTCAACCACATGGATGTGGGCACCGTCGGGT
>SKLD01000150.1 GCA_007123395.1 Opitutales bacterium | reverse complement strand
TTCTCACCTTCCCACCTTCCCACCTTCCCACTCTCTCTGCTCCTGAGCGCAGCGAAGTCCCGCCTCGGCGGGATTCCTCTCCCTCTGTCCCCGTTGCCTCGCTGAAGCTTCACCCTACGACCCGACCTCGGATCTCTGACCTCTGAACCCCCTTTTCCACTTTCCGCCTTCCGCTTTCCGCTTTCCTCCGCCGCAGTCTTTCTACCACCGATTACACGACCAACACGGATGCCTCTCCACCGCACTCACCAGCCGATTTATCCGTGATAAACAGTGGAATCCGTGGTCCTGGAAATCCGGTTGGCGTGCCTCCGTGCTCTCCAGCGCAGCGGGTGGTTAACATTGCGGTGGCCAAGCCCGCTCTTTGCGTCCTTCTGTCAAATAATCCCGCTGGAAAGCCGTCACCAGAAGAAGTAATCGATGCGCGGGTCGAGGTATTGCGTGGAGACGGGTTCGAAGGTGACCCGCCAGACGTGGGCGTAGCGGTTCCACTCACCGGGAACCCGCCCGTTGAAGACGACTTTCGGGCGCTTCGCGTCGGCCCAGCGGGCGGCGGCGAGGCGCTCGTCAAAGAGGCGTTGTCCCTCCGCCGTGGCAAAAAAGAGGGCGCGGCGCTCGAAGGTGTTTGCCAACGCGTCGATCGCCGCGCGCGTGAAGTCGCCGCGCTGCTCGAACGTCGCCACGGCCGTGCCGTGGCTGAGCATTTCCTCGTAGGCGCCGGCCGCCGCCCCGGCGAGGGTTGCTCCCGCGCCGTGCCCGTAGAGGCGCAAACCGCTCTCCGGGAGCGTGCGGTGGACGACGGCGACGGAAAACGGCCCCAGCCCGTGGTCCAGTTCGAGCAAGCGCACCCCCGCCCACGGACTCGCCCGCTCCACGGCGTCGAGACGCCCCTCCCACCACGAGAAAAGGACAAAACGTTCCAGCGCCTCCAGCTCCGCGCGGTCGCGCGCGCGCCACGGCACGAGTCCGGGAAAGGCCGACATCCCGTTCGAGGTGGGGTCGATGTCGAAACCGTAGTGAGCGCGGTCGGCGTCCTCTCCCTTCACCCGGAAGGCCCAGCGCTCCATCGCCTCCGAGATCGCCTTGAACCGCGCCACCATGCGCGAGGCATCGAGGCCGTAGCCGTCGGCATTGCTGTAGACGGTGTTTTCCACCGGAGGCGGCAGCCGCGACGGGTCCAGCCACACGCTCGCCCCGAAGAGCGGCCGCTCCCCGCCCGGCATCGGCCAAATGTCGATGGAAGCGACCGGGCCGCCCTCAGTCACCCCGATCCGCGCGTAGCGCAGAGGACTGAGGTTGACCGAAGCAAGCGCGGAACGGAACGGGCGCGCGCACCGGCGCAAGCAAGCGCGCGCTCCGCGGCGGGGCGGATCAACCCACTTTGTCGCCGCCGGGTGTGCGGGCATCATCATTGAGTGTTCCATAGCTCCCGTCCTTGGCGAAATGCCAATAAAAAACCCGCCCCGCATGATCCCATGCGGACGGGTTGTGGAAAGTATCTACTCATCTACCCGGCGAAAACTGAGAACCTTAACCGGGTGGACACAAGATCACTTGATGTCCTTGTGGTAGCAGGGCAATTGGGCGCAACCAAGGGAGGAGCCAGAACGGCTGGCCTTGATATCCTTGTGGTAGCACGGCAGTTGCGCGCAGCCAAGGGAGGAGCCGGAGCGGCTGGCATCAATGTCCTTATGGTAGCACGGCAGTTGCGCGCAGCCAAGGGAGGACGTCGTCACCTCGTCACCGGTGATGGCAGTCGTTGTTCCGATCTTTTCATCCATCCGTTCCGCCGCTTGTGTGAAACCGCAGGCAAGAAAGAAGCTTGAAATAGATCCCAAAGCAATGATTCTCAGTTTCTTATTCATCGCCACCCAAATTACCGTGCGGAATATCATTTGTGAACTTTTAGTAAAACCTATCTTTGGGGCTGTAAAGTACCGCCTCAAAGGTATAATTTTTACATTTTGGGCACTTATACCTATAGCCAGTGCAGTAAACTGGGAAAAATTCCCTGATCAACTAGGCGGCAAACCTCATATTGATCATTTTGATACAGCGGAGGCGGATATCGCCGGTTTCATCCTTGCGCTGGCCGAAGATTCGCAGGGGCGCATTTTCGCGGCGGGAACAACCCTGCAGATTTACGACGGCGCGGAATGGCAAACACACGATCTCGACCTGCAGATCATCACCGCTCTCTTTGTCGACCACGAGGACCGCGTCTGGGTCGGCAGCGTGGACGACATCGGCTATCTGGACAAAACGGCGGACGGGAGAAAGGAGTTTGTCTCGATTGCAAATAAGTTGCCGGAGGAATCGCGGAGCTTCAGCCAGATTTGGTCGATTCATCAAATTCGGGGCTCGCTCGTTTTTGTCGCAAACGAAGCGATTCTGGTGTGGGATGGATCCCATATTGAGAAGAAGCAGCTTCCAAATGTGCGACGCCGAATCTACTCACAGTCTGACGATGACCGGCTTTTCGTTTTCGCAGACGGACACTTTTGGCTGTTCGAGGATGGCGTGATCCGGGTTCCCCCGGGGTTGGAAATCGCACCGGACACCCTCACGCTTTGGATCCACAGCGTCGAAACCGATGCCTTCATCCTATACACGGACCAAGGTGTATACTCATACAAAAATCAGCGTCTGACAAAAATCCGCGA
>SKLD01000407.1 GCA_007123395.1 Opitutales bacterium | reverse complement strand
CGCACCCGCGCCTGCGCGGTATCCGGCGCGTTCTTCACACGCAGCCCGACGAACGCGCACCCGCGCCTGCGCGGTATCCGGCGCGTTCTTCACACGCAGCCCGACGAACTCTCGCAGGGCACCCGCTTCCGCGAAAACGTTTCCCGTCTCGGCGCGCGCGGGCTCACCTTCGACATCTGCGTGCTCCAGCGGCAACTGCCGCTCGCGCGCGACCTTGCACGGGCCGCGCCGGAGACCACATTCGTCCTCGACCACTGCGGGGTTCCCGACATCGCCGGCAACGACGCGCCCACCGGCGAAGGCTGGAAACAGTGGAAGCGCGATGTGACGGCTCTCGCCGAACTGCCCAACCTCAACGTCAAACTCTCCGGCATCACGGTCTACGCCGCCGAGGAGCAGCGCAACACGGAGGCCCTGCGCCCGTACGCCGATGTGCTCCTCGAAACCTTCGGGCCGGGCCGCATGGTCTGGGGCGGCGACTGGCCGGTCTGCAATCTCGGCAGCGGCCTGCCCCGCTGGTGTGAACTCACCGACGAACTCCTCGCCCCCCTCGCCGAAGACGAACGGGCAAAAATCCTCGCCGGGACCGCCCGGCGGGTCTATGGCCTCTGATCCATGAAAGCCGCCCTCGAAGGCATTTTTGTTCCCAATATCGTCCCCTACGACGCCAAGGGCCGTATCGACGGAGACGAACTGCGGCGCATCATCCGCTGGCTCGGCGACAAGGGTGTCACCGGCTACTACCCCAACGGCAGCATGGGCGAGTTCATCCGCCTGAGCTTCGAGGAACGCAAGCGGGTTGTGGAGATCGTCGCCGAAGCGGCGGGCGGGCGCCCCGTCCTCGCCGGCGCGGCCGAACCCAACGTCGACCTCGTTCTCGAAATGTGCCGCCACTGCGCCGACCTCGGCTGCCGCGCCGTGTCCATCACCGGCCCCTACTACTACAAGCTCACGCAGGACAGCATCGAGACGTATTTCCGTGAACTCGCCACGAAGTCGCCCATCGACATTGTCATCTACAACATCCCCGCCTTCGCCAACGAGATTTCCGTCCCCGTCCTGCGCCGCCTCGCCCTCGACTGCCCCCGCATCATCGGCACGAAAGACACCTCGCGCGACATGCCGCGCTTCCAGCAGGTCCTGCACGAGATCAAGAGCCAGCGCCCCGACTTCGCCGTCCTCATCGGCTGGGAAGAACTCCTCTGCGCCAGCCTCTTCATGGGCGGTGACGGCGGCACACTCTCCAGCGGCGGTGTCGTCCCCGAGGTTGTCATGAAACTATATGACAGCGCCCGCGCAGGCGACTGGGAGGAAGCCCGCCGCGTCCAGTTCAAACTCCTCGACCTCTTCGCCCTCATGGTTAACGCGCCCAACTTCCCCGAGGGATTCCGCACGGGCTACGAGCTGCGCGGGTTCCGGCCAGGCCGCGCGCGCTTTCCGCTCTCTCCCAGCGAGATGGAGTCGATGGCACAAATGCGCTCCCGCCTCGCCTGCGTCCTCGCCGAGTGCGGTTTCAGCGAAGCCGCCAGCGCCTGTGTCCCGCCCGGCACTGGTGTTGATTCGACCACCGTCGATTCCATCGTCCACCAAGTCATGCGCGAACTCCGCCGCTTCTAACGCTCCCTCTGCTCCTGAGCGCAGCGAAGTCCCGCCCGGCGGGATTCCTCTTCCTCTTCTTCTCCTTCTTCACCAACACCCGCCCGGCGCACACGGAGGTGCGCCCTCCACATCCGTCACGCCGCCTACACTCCACCGCCCGCCATGCCCGCCACCGCCCGAGCCCAGAGTCCCGCCCTTGGCTTTCTTGAGACGCCGTTCATCAGCATCACGGCGCTGGCCTGCGACGCCGCGTTGAAGGCGGGCAACGTCCGCCTCCTCGGGCTCGAACCGATCGGCACCGAAGTCATCCTCTCCCGCTTCGCCGGAAGCACGGCGGACCTCGAAGCCGCCCTCGAAGCCGCGGAAGAGCGCGTCCTCTCCGCCGGAAGCCGCGTCGCCGCCGCACGCCTCATCGCCAATCCCGCCGCAACCCTCGATCAAGCCACCGACGCGCCCAACAGCATCAACCCGCTCTACGGCGGACGCGAATACCTCTTGCCCACCGATTTCCCGCAGCCAATGAACAACGCCATGAAACACCACGCCATCGGAATCCTCGAGACGCAGGGACTCACCGCCATCCTCCACGCCACCGACGCCATGCTCAAGGCCGCCGACGTCTCCCTCGTCGGCAAAGAGAAGATCGGCGCGGCCTACGTCGCCATCATCATCCGCGGCGACGTCGCCGCTGTCGAAGCCGCCCTCCAGGCGGGGGCCGCCGCTGTCGGCGACCTCGGCAAGCTCATCGCCGCCCAAGTCATCGCCCGCCCCCACGAAGACTTCCTCGCTTTGTTGCCAAAGTGAACCGCCTGTCGCCGCAGCATCCATTTGGAAGAGACCGCCCGGATAGGCTTCAAGCGAAACAACGTTGCCCTGGATTGAGCGAAGTGATCGAACCCGTGCATCCCTCCGGATCACTCGGGCCGAACGCCCCGCATGGCACTCTGGACTTCGCTCACGCTTCCCCTCCCACCGGGGCCGAGGAGCACCTTATCGTCCTGCGGCACGGCGATCTCGAGGTTGGGGTGCTCCCGCAAGTCGGCGGGCGGGTGGTGCTTCTGCGCCACCGAAGCGG
>SKLD01000491.1 GCA_007123395.1 Opitutales bacterium | reverse complement strand
CGCAGGCGGCGGTGGCGCTGCTCGTCCGTCGGGCTGGCGGCGAGGACGGTGGTGAGCGGGCGCAGGAGCGGGCGGGCGAGGGCGCGCAGGCGGCGGTAGCGGTGAAAGGAACGCTCGGAGAGGCGGGCGTTGACGAGATATACGGGGACGCCGCGGCGCCCGGCTTGGTGCAAGTGCTCGGGCCATAGTTCGCTCTCGAAGAGGATGACGGCGTCCGGGCGCAGGCGCCGCCACGCGAGCGAGCTGGTCGCCCAAAAATCGAGCGGAAAGACGCCCGTGAGCACGGCGTCCTCCGCGTGGCGGCGGCGGGCGAGGGCGTAGCCGGTGCTTGTGGTGGTGGTGAGGACGACCTCGTGCCCGGCGGCGCGGAGGCGCTGGATGAGGGGCGCGGCAGCGAGAAGCTCGCCCACACTGACCGCTTGGAGCCAAATTCGTTTGACCCCCGGAGCGGGGGACGGAAGCTTGCGGAAAAAGCCGAATCGGTTTAGAAAGCCGGTTTGGTATCCGCCGCGTCGCCACATCCTCCACGCGTAGTAGGGGAGGGCCAAAACAAGGGCGGGAAGAAAACAAATTCGATACAACCAGATCACGATGAATTATAGAACGATGGTAGGACGCTTCGGCGCAAACAAGGTCAAAGCGGTTTTCGTGGGTGCCTTCGCGGGGATTCTCTTAACAGGTGCTGTTTTCGGCGGCGAGGCGCGGCCGTGGGCACACGAGGGCAGCGATCTCGATGCCGACCCGGCGGTGCGCTTCGGCGTGCTCGACAACGGTCTTCGCTTCGCCGTGATGCCCAACAGCGAGCCGCCCAAGCGGGTGAGCCTGCGTCTTCTCGTGGAGGTGGGCAGCCTTATGGAGGAGGATGCCGAGCGTGGCATGGCGCACTACCTTGAGCACATGGGCTTCAAAGGGACGACTCATTTCTCGCCCGGTGAGATGATCGAGCTGGGGCAGCGCCTGGGCATGGCCTTCGGGCCGGACACCAACGCGCACACGAGTTTTCACGAGACCGTCTACAAGTTTGAAGTGCCGGAGGCGGAGGACGCTCTCATCCGCCCAGCCTTTCTTGCCCTGCGCGACTACGCTGACGGGATGCTCATTCTCGAAGAGGAGGCGGAGTCGGAGCGGGGGGTGATCCTTGCGGAAAAGCGCGACCGCGATTCCGCCTCGTTCCGGTCCATCCAGGACGTCTACGATTTTGCCTTTCCCTATTCGCCGTTCCGGCTGCGCTTTCCGATCGGGACGGAGGAAGCCATCCGCACGATGGACCACGGGGACATGCGCCGCTTTTACGAGCGGTGGTACACGGTGGACCGGTTCGCCGTCGTCGTTGTGGGCGATATCGATCCCGACGACGCGGTTTCCCTGATTGAAGAGTTTTTCGGCGATGCCGAGCCCAATCCGGACCCGCTGCAGGAACCGTCCCGCGGCAGCATCCTCCCGCAGGGCGAGGCCTACCGGTTTTACCATGATCCCGAGTTGGGCAGCACGCAGGTGAATGTCTTCACCGTGTGGGAACAGGACGATGCCGGCGACACCCGCGGGACGCGCGAAGCCGGCATCCTGCGCGATCTCGCCACGGCCATCCTCAACCGCCGCTTCGAGATGATCGCGCGGTCCGAGGACGCTCCTTTTGCCTCCGCCGGGGCCTACGCCTATTCTTTTCTCGATTTCGCGGAGTTCGCCGGACTCCAGGCGACGACCCGCCCGGAGACATGGGAAAAAGCGCTGGAGCGGATCGTCCTCGAAAAGCGCCGCGCCCTCGAGCACGGGTTCCTGGAAAGCGAGTTGGCCGTCGCTCGCGCCAATGTGCTCAACAGCTACGAGCGCGCCGCCGCCCAAGCGGAGTCCCGCGAGTCGCGCGCCCTCGCCGATGCCCTCGTGCGCGCCGTGAGCCTCGACCGCGTCTTCACCAGCCCCGATCAGAACCTCGAACTCGCCCGCCGCGTGCTCGACGAGGCCACGCCGGAGACGGTGCATGCCGCGCTGGTCGACCTTTGGGCGCAGACCGGCGACCGGCTCGTCCGCATGGAGTCCGAGGAAGAGATCGACGAGGCCTACAAGCGCATGCGCACCGTGTTCCGGGCGAGCCACGGCAAGGAGGTCGAGCCGCCGGAGGATTTCATTGCCGACGATTTCGCCTACGCCGTAATCGGCGAGCCCTCCGCCATCGTGGAGCGGCGCGAACTGGAGGACCTCGACGCCGAGCAGGTCGTCTTCGCCAACAACGTTGTGCTCAACCTCAAGCGCACGGACTTTGAGCGCAACCGGGTGCGTGTCGGCGCTCGCTTCGGCAAGGGGCGTCTCGGTCTCGCACCGGAGCAGGAGGGGCTCGACTTCTTCGCCAGTTACATTTTCGTGCCCGGCGCCCTTGAGGCGCACAGCGCTGACGAGCTGGAAACACTCTTCGCAGGCAAGACGGTGGGGATAGACTTCAGCGTGGGCGACGACGCCTTCGTCCTCTCCGGCACGACGACCCCGCGCGACCTCGAAGACCAGCTCGCCCTCATGGCCGCGCATATCCTCGCTCCCGGCTTTCGTCCGGAGGCGGAGCGGCGCTTCCGGCAGGTCATCCCGCAGATCTACCAGCAGGTGAACCACACTGTCGACGGGGTCATGCGCTCGCGCGTCGAACGCTTCCTCGTCAACGACGACTTCCGCTTCGGCATCCCGCCGCGTGACCAGCTGGAGCGTCATTCCACGGAGGCCGTGAGCGAGTGGATGGCCGGGGCGCTCGCCTCGTCGGCGCTGGAGATCGCGGTCGTCGGCGATTTCGAACCCGATGAAGTGGTTGAGGCTGTGCAGCGGACTTTCGGCGCCCTGTCGCCGCGCGAGGCGGAAAAGATCGTCCCCGATGGCGCCCGCAAGGTGGATCTGCTCCGCGGACCGGCGGAGGAGACCTTCACCTACCGCACATCCATCCCGCAGGCGCGCGGGGTCATGTATTGGGTCACGGATGACACAGACGACGTCCGTAAGGCGCGGCGGCTTGCCGTCCTTTCCGGCGTCGTTAACGAACGCATACGCGTACGCATCCGCAACGAGCTGGGCGAGGCGTATTCACCTTTTGCCTACCATGACGCCAGCCGCGTCTTCGACGGCATGGGCCATATTACCGCCATCGTCAATGTCGACGCCGGGCGCCTCGACCTCGTCGGGGAAATCCTCCACGACATTGCTACTTCCATAGTTGAAGATGGCATCGACGAGGACGAATTCGAGCGCGTCCTCAATCCGCGGATACGCAGTCTCGAAAACCAAGCCCGTTCCAACCCTTACTGGCTCGGCACTGTTCTCCTCGGCGCCCGCGAGCATCCGCGCCAACTCGACTGGGCGCGCACGCTTTTCACCGACTATCCCGCCATCACGCGCGGTGAAGTCGAGGCGCTCGCCCGCGAATACCTCACCGATGACCGCATCTTCGTCCGCATCGTGCCGGAGCCGATGGATGATGGGGAAGCGGGGCGCGAGGAAGAGTAGGAGGACGCCCGCGCGCCCAGATACGCGCACACTGGGGGCTTTGTTTTCTTTACATTTCCACGGCAATTGGGAAGGTTACCGGGCGCGTGGTAAATCTATCCGAACTGAAGGCAATGTTCCGGGCGGCGGGAGCAGTGAGGCTGTATGCGAAGCCCCTCGCGGAGAACGACAACTCGAAGAACCAAGTGTATTTCGGGACGGGCTTTGGCTCTTTGAACATTCTGCCCAATCGGGGAATTGAGGCCTCCGCGGACGCGACGAAATCCATTTTTGTGGCCGGGCTCGATTTCGCGTGGCTTGCGGAAGACGGTTCGGCAGTGACCGCGCCGCACGCGAAGATGATCCTGTATCCGCAGTATCCGGAGGTTCGTTTTTCCGGATTCTTGAAAGGGTGCGCGACAGCGCCTTCCGCGTTCATGGCGGGGCGTATGCGAGGGCGCGTCCTCTTTCTCGGTGTGACGGCGGCCCGGCGGATCCTCGGTTTTGCGGCAGGACCCGGCTCCGCAGTGGTCAATGAGATCGAAGGCACGGACATACTGCGGACGGAGGGGGTCTTCTCGGTGCTCCCGCTTGATGAGCGGGCGGGACCTGCCGACCCGCGGGAACTTCTACTGGCCGAGCTGGGGCGAATCCACCGCGCGGGATGGATTGAGTCGAAGCAACTCGGCACGGACGGCAGGCTCCGTCCCTGCCGCGCCCCCCAGTGCGGCGGGTTCACGCTGGAGGCGGAACTCAATATCCCGAAGAACAGTTTTGCGGAGCCGGATTTTCTGGGTTGGGAGGTCAAGCAGCATGCGGTGCCTGCCTTTGGCAGTCCCGGCGGGGCGATCACCCTGATGACTCCCGAGCCTACCGGCGGATTCTACAAGCGCGAGGGGGTGGAGGCGTTTATCCGCGCGTATGGCTATCCGGATAAGAGAGGGGTGCGGGACCGTTGGAATTTCGGGGGCATCCACCGCGTGGGGCACCGCCATTCCACGACGGGTCTGCGGATGGAGCTGGCCGGCTACGACAGGGAGCGCGGAAAGCTTGCGGATGCGACGGGTAGCCTCGCCCTTGTCGACGCCACCGGGAATGTCGCGGCCGAGTGGGCCTTCAGCGGATTGTTGTCGCATTGGTCGCGAAAGCACTCGAAGGCGGTGTATGTGCCTTCGATGCGGCGGACCGCGCCTGAGTGGCAGTATGCCTACGGACCGCGGATCCGTCTCGCGGAAGAGACGGATCCCTTGCGGTTGCTCGCGGGCTTGGCCTGCGGCGCGGTGTATTACGATCCGGGAATCAAACTTGAGGAGGCTTCGACGCGGCCGCACGTAAAGCGGCGGAGCCAGTTCCGCATCGCTTCGAAGGAAATCGGCGTTCTCTACGCCCGCTTGGAGACGGTGGATTTGTGATTTGCCCGGTCCCGCGCTTTCCGGCGAACCGTATCCGAACGCGGGCAAATACAACTGTCGGCTCTTTCCGCTTGATCCGGGTGAAAAACCGGACATTTTGACCGTAATGAATCCGTCTTCTGAGGTGTTTTTCCGCGCGCGGACGATCTTTGGCCAAGAGCGGATCGCGGAGTTTCTTTCCAAAGACATCCGCACGATCCGGCGGTGGGAGAAGTCGGGCAAGGTGCCGAAGGTAGCTTTGATCGCTTTGAAAGAGCTGCTCAACGGGCAGGCCTTCGCAGGAGCGGTTGCGGAAGATCCTCCGGCCGCGCGGTATGGACGGAAGTTTTCCTTCATCGATCTCTTCGCGGGTATCGGGGGCACGCGTCTCGGGATGGAGGCGGCGGGCGGCCAGTGTGTTTTCACCTCCGAGTGGGACCGCTTTTCCTGCCAGACGTACCGGGCGAATCATGCGGACACCCATGCGATCCGGGGCGATATCACGCAGGTGCCTGCCGATGAGATTCCGCCGCATGACGTGCTCGTGGCCGGGTTTCCGTGCCAGCCGTTCAGTCTCGCGGGCGTGAGCAAAAAAAACAGTCTCGGGCGCAAGCACGGGTTTCTCGACGAGACACAAGGAACCTTGTTCTTTGACATCGCGCGGATTCTCAAAGCGCGCCGTCCCGCGGCGTTTCTTCTCGAAAACGTGAAGAACCTGAAGAGCCATGACCGCGGGAAGACCTTTCAGGTGATTCTGCGCACGCTGCGGGACGAGCTTGGTTATACAGTCATGGAGCGGGTTGTTGACGCGGCGTGTCTTGTTCCCCAGCACCGGGAACGCATTTTCATTGTCGGATTCCGGGACGGCGAGGTGTTCGATTGGGACGGGGTCGGTCTGCCCCGGCGGGAAGACGGCCCGCGCCTCGCCGCGGTGCTCCACCGTGAGGACGAAACGGAGGAACCTCCGTTTACCGAAAAGAAAGGCGGCCGCACTGTAGTGGGCGGCAAATACACTCTCTCCGACCACCTGTGGGGTTACCTCAAGGCGTACGCGGAAAAGCACCGCGCCAAAGGCAACGGCTTCGGCTGCTCGGTCTTCGGGCCGAATGATGTCGCCCGCACGCTCTCCGCCCGCTACCACAAAGACGGCAGCGAAATCCTAATACGGCAGCGACGCGGGAATCCGCGGCGGCTGACGCCGCGTGAATGTGCCCGTATCATGGGCTTCCCCGACTCTTTTCGCATCCCCGTGAGCGATACCCAGGCCTACCGCCAGTTCGGTAACAGCGTCGTCGTGCCGGTGGTCGAGCGGATCGCCAAAGCGATGGCCGTCATCTTGCACGGCGGCACTCTGCCGGTGGCAAGGGATGACGGTCAACTCATGTTGCCCGGTCTCGTCGCCGAAGACCGTCCGCTGCCGAAAGCAGGGTGATTTTTTCCTGAAAAGGGCTTGTCAAACGGGCAAAAATGTGATCATATATTCACTGTTATGATCTCAATGATTCCTGATTCTGTCGAAGAGGCCGGCGCAGTTGTCTCCGGATGCGATGTAGGTGTGCTGCAGTCGTTGGACAAGGCTGCGTTTCTCCGGGCATGGGCGGCGGTCGCCTATCTCTATCCGGGGCTTCACCCGGACGGTTTTGAGGCAAGCGACAGCGGTTGGCCGGAAGACTTGCGTCCGTTCGCGGCGGAGGCGTGGCGCCGGGCCTCTGAAGGGAGTATTGCCGACGGCGAGTTGTATCCTGCGAACGCCACATGGGCGCGGCTCTTTGACGAGGGGCCGACATCCGGGGCGGCGGACCGTTCCCGCCGCGCCCGTATCCGCGAGCTTGGGCTGACGGCGTAGCTCGAGAAGCGCTTGTGGGAAGCGCCGGATCCGAATAGTTACGCAGGGCTCGAAGCGCGCTGGCAAGTCACGAGCCAAGGCGGTGCCCGCTCAGTTGCCGAAGCCGCCGAGGCCGCCGGGGAGGTTGAAGCCGCCGCCGCCGGGGGCTTCCGGCAGGCCGCCCTTTTTCTGCATCTGCTTCATGAGTTTGCGGCCCTTGCCGCCCTTCATCATGCGCATCATCTTCTTCATTTGCTGGAACTGCTTGATGAGGGCGTTGAGGTCCTTGATGCCGAGACCGGCGCCGCGGGCGATGCGGGCGCGGCGGCTGCCGTTGAGGATGACGGGGTTGCGGCGTTCCTGCACGGTCATCGACTGGATGAGGGCCTCGGTATGTTTGAGGCGCTTCTCCTCCTTTTCGCCGACGTTCATGTTGTTCATGCCGGGAATCATTTTCATGATGTTCCCGAGGGGGCCCATGCGCTTCATCGTCTGCATCTGGGAGAGGAAGTCCTCGAAGTTGAAGTCAGCGCGGCGCATTTTCTCCGCCATGCGCTCGGCGTCCTCGTGGTCGACGGTTTCCTGCGCCTTTTCGACGAGGGAGACGACGTCGCCCATGCCGAGGATGCGCCCGGCGAGGCGGTCGGGGTGAAAGACTTCGAGGTCTTCGACCTTTTCGCCGGTGCCGAGGAACTTGATGGGCACGCCCGTGACGGCCTTCATGGAGAGGGCGGCGCCGCCGCGGGTGTCGCCGTCGATCTTGGTAAGGACGATACCGCTGAGGGGGACGGCTTCGTGGAAGGTCTTCGCGACGTTGACGGCTTCCTGACCGAGGGCGGCGTCGGCGACGAGAAGGGATTCGTCGGGAAGGACGGTCTCGCCGAGTTTTTTGACTTCGGCGACGAGGGCCTCGTCGATCTGAAGGCGGCCCGCCGTGTCGAAGAGGATGGCGTCGGCGTTTTGCGTCTTGGCCCATTCCCAGCCGCGTTTGCCGATGGCGACAACGTCTTTGTTGCCGCGCTCGGCGTAGAAGAGGGCACCGACTTGCCCGGCGAGGGTTTCGAGTTGGTCGATAGCGGCGGGGCGTTGTACGTCGCAGGCGATAACGGCAGGGGTGTAGCCCTTTTTCGCGAGGTGGCGCGCGAGCTTCGCGGTGAAAGTGGTCTTGCCGGAACCCTGCAGGCCGAGCATGAGGACGCGCAGCGGCTTTTTTTCCGTCAGGGCGGTGGACCCTTCGCCGAGGAGTTCGACGAGTTCGTCGTTGATGATCTTGACGATCTGCTGGCCCGGCGTGACCGATTTGACGACCTCCTGCCCAAGCGCTTTTTCCTTCACCCGGGCGATGAAATCGCGTGCCACGCGAAACTGCACGTCGGCGGCGAGCAGCGCCTTGCGCACCTCTTGGAGAGTTTCGTTGATGTTGTCGTCGGTGATTTTGCCCATGCCGCGGAGATTGCGGAGGGCGGTGCCAAGGCGGTCGGTGAGGGTCTCAAGCATGTGTGTGCGGGTCGTGCGCGGTTCGCGGAAAAGGGAAGAGATTCACGCCACCGGGCGCGCGGGGTCAAGCGCGGGTCCTACATCCACTGGCGGCAAAGGTTGATGGCGGCGAGGCGGTTTTCCACGCCGAGCTGGCGGTAAATGGTTTCGAGGTGCTTTTGCACGGTGCGCGGGCTGATGCCTAGAATCATGGCGATTTCGGCGGTGCTCTTTCCCTTGGCGAGCCACTGCACGACGTCGACTTGCCGTCCGGTGAGTCCGGCGGCGGTGAGCTTGGCGGCGGGCACGGCGGCGTTTTCCTCCCAAAGCTCCATGCGCCACGCCTCGATATCCGGACCCAGCCGGGCACACAACCGCCCGCCTCCCGGAAGGTCGGCGAGAGTGACGACACGCCTTGTCTCGCGGCGGAGGACGCGCCATGCCGCTTCCGGCAGGCGGTGGCGCGGCCTGCCTGGAAAATGTGCCTGCAAGAGGGTTAGAGCTTGCTCGTCGAGCGTATGCACAAACTCCGCCGAGCCATGCACGATGCCCACCGGGACGCCCCGGGCATGCGCTTCCACGAGACCCTCGCGCAAGATCCGCTGCTTCATGACGGAGGAGACGAGCGGCTGAAGAATGGTGAGTATCTCGCGCTCGTCGTCCGTGAAGTCGCCCGCGCTCCGCGAGAGCACAAAATTGATATTCAGCCCTGGCGGCGCCGCAATGCCGAAGGTAATCATACTGAAAGTGTAGCCGCGGTAACACTCCCGGTAGATGGGCACCTCTTCAAACTGACGCCGGGTATAGAAGTCAGTGAAGCGCAGAGGCGGATTCAGACCGTGCTGCCGCGCGAACTCCACCATGGGATTCTGGTGCATGAAGCGCGGCAGAAGCTCGCGCCGCTCCGGCGGCATGAGGAATCCGTCGAGGGCAAAGTGAAAGCCTTCCTCCGTTCCGAGGTCGATAGTGCCCAGATTGACCGTGTCGCACGGCACAAGCCCGCGCAGCAGGCGCATGATCCGCTTCGCCGTATCCGAATACGAGAGGGTCGCTTCCGCGAGGGAGGCGACTTCCGCGCATGTCGACTGTAGGTTGCGCAAGAGCATGCTGTTCACGGCCCGTCGGCGAAGGGGGACCTTCAAACCGCGTTATTTCATAACTCGCACACAAAAACCTGAATCAGGTAGCGCTTCAACCGCATTCGCTTGAAGAAATCCAACAGACAAGAGTCGGGACGGTGGCCCTGGTAAGCTTGCGAATCAATACGCGGCAAGCGGCCGCAAACCTTGCTTACCTCGACCGGAATCACCCGCGCGGGTCTTCGATGGCCCGGTAACGCGCCCGCGAGCGGGCGACCACGAGGTCGACATTGTCGAGTATTTCGACGGGGCGGCACGGCGGCGGACGGTTCATTTTCGCGAGGACCTTCGCTCCCTCGCCGTGTTCCAGCCAGTCGCTTGAACCAAGCACGCGTCCCTCCGTCAGAAAGCGCGCGCGCAGCCGCAGCAGCTCGTGCGGCTGCAGCTCCCCGCCGTTCTTCACCGCTTCCAGCATCGCCTCCGTGTCGATGCGCCCGCCCGTGCCGTCGCCCTTTGCGCCCGCTCCCTTCCCGAACATGAGCAGACGGTAACGCGCGAGGGCTTCCGCTTGGTCTTTCGCCGCCGGGAAGCACACTGCCAGCGCACGGCGAAGGGACTCGCTGCCCGCCAGCGCCTCCGTGTAGCCGCACCAACGGTAGTTCTCCGGAAGGTCCGCAAGGCCCGCGCGTACCGCGTTCAGATCGATGTAGGCCGCGATCAGCCCCACCAGCCACGGCGTGTCCTGCACAAGCACGCTGCCGAAGCGCTCCGCCCACAGCGTGCCCGCCGTCCCGTGGGCAAGGTTGAACCAGCGCGTGTAGCGCTGCCGCAAGGTGCGCATGAACTCCGAAATATCACCCATGCGCCGGCGCAGCCGCTCCCGCAGCGCTTCCGCTGTCTCCGCATCGCCCTTCTCCAGCGCGTGCGCCAACTCATCCGCGTTGAGCCCGCTCCACTGCGCGCGCGAAGCACCGTAGAGGGCGCGGTAGCGTTGCACCAAGGTGGCGTCGTCGCACATCCTCGCCGCCGGATCAATGCGCACGAGGATGTGGAAGTGCGTCTCCAACACACAATAGGTGATCACCTCCACGCCGCTGAAATTCGCCGCGCGGTGCAGTGCGGCCACCCATACCTCCCGCTGGCCCTCCGCCAGCAACCGACGCTTCTGGATCACCCGCGATGTCACATGATATACCGCCGGCCCGTCCTCACGTTTTATTCTGATTTCACCCATCTTGGAAGTATTCGTGAAACATTCACACCTGGAAAGCAATCCAAAAATTTCTTCGAGAAAATTATGCCGGCTTTCGGCTGATTTTTCGTGATTCGGGTGTCTTTGGTTCCTGCCGACATTTGCGTATGGTGCGGAGGCAGGATTGACGGGGCAGCGGCTATGGGAACGGGCTCCGTCTCAATCGGTGAAGATGAAGTAGGCGGTTTGGAAGAGGATGTAGGTTAGGATGATGATGAGGATCCAAGAGAGCGGCCACGGTTTGCGGGGTCTGTGGACACCGTGCTCGGGGTCGGTTTGCCCTGGCGTGCGGCCGGACGGATTAAGCGGCTCATTTTTCACGAGGGCACTATCCGCGCGCAGGCGCAAGCGGGCAACCGCTTTCTTTCTTGGCATGCGGGGCGGTTTGCGTCAGAACCATCCGCGCAATGAATGTTGCGGAAAGCGAGACCAAGACGCTCACGCGCGAGGCGACGGAGGTGGAGAAGACTCCGCCGTGGCGCGTTGTTGTGCTGAACGATCCGGTGAACCTAATGAGCTATGTAGTATTGGTGTTCAAGCGGGTGTTCGGCTACCCAACGGAAAAGGCGCGCAAGCACATGCTGGAGGTGCACCGCCTGGGCCGTTCTGTGGTATGGACGGGCCCGCGCGAGCGCGCCGAACTCTATGTGCATCAGCTGCACCAGTGGAAACTCTCTTCCATTCTAGAAAGTGAAAGTACGGATTGATTTGCGCATCGGTCCGGGCGACAGCGAGGCGCTGCGCCGCAACATCCGCGGGGTCTGGACGGGGCCGGTGGAAGAATTGAGCCGGAGGGCTTTCGGTGACTCGGAGCTGGGCGATGCGATGGTGTCCGACCTCGCCGACGACTACGCCGCCGAAGATGATCTGATGGACCGGCTCCTCACGGAGAAGTCTTTTGAGAAGGGGCCGGTGCTGCTCGCCGGGGCGGAGGCCGAGGCCCTTCTGCGGGCATGCTCGGCGATCCGGTTGGCCTTGCGCGGTGGTCAGCTCTCCGAGGTGCCGGAAGAGGCGCTGGAGGCGGGTGAGGCGGATGAATGGCTGGGAACGCCGCGCATGCGGGAGGGGTATGCGTGCTACCTTTTCTTTGCCGCCCTGCAGGAGCACATTATTCACGGGCTGGATCCAGCGGTGCATGAGGGGTTGGTCGGTTTAGGCGACGGCGGCGAGGACGCAGAGCCCGGCGGCGGGGCGGAGGCGGAGTGAGGCGGTGCGGATGATTATCGACGCGCATGCCCATTGCTATCCACCGGAGGTGGCGGTCGATCCCGTGGCATGGGGTTCGGCGCGGGGTGAGCGGCACTGGGTGGATTTGGTCACCTGCGGGCCGCAGGGCTGGGCGACGCGCGAGGCTATGCTCGCGGAGATGGACGAGCACGGAGTGGATTGCGCGGTGCTGGCGGGCTGGTATTGGGAACATCAGGCTACGGCGGAGGAGCAGGCAGCGTGGCACCTCGAGTGGGCGGAGGCCGCGCCGGGACGTTTTCTGCCCTTTATTCCCGTGCAGCCCCGCGCAGGGCAGGCAGCTTTGCGCGGCGTGGAACGCGCTCTCGCCACGGGACGATTTTTCGGGATCGGGGAACTGATGCCGACGGCCCAAGGTTTCTCCATGGAGGACCCCGCCTTTGCCAGCCTCTGTGCCCTCGCGGTGGAGGCGGGTGTTCCGGTGCTAATGCATGTGACGGAGCCTGTCGGCCATGAGTATCCGGGTCGGCTGGAGACTCCGCTCGATGGTTATGTGCATTTGGCGGAACGCTTCCCGGAGCTTCGCCTTATCCTTGCGCACTGGGGTGGAGGACTTCCTTTCTACATGCTCAACAGGCGCGTGCGCAAGGCATTGCGCAACGCTTGGGTGGACACTGCCGCGGGGCCTCTGCTTTACGCTCCCGACGTGTGGACGGCGGGGACGAACCTGATGGGAGCAGACCGTGTGCTTTTTGGGACAGACTTCGCTTTGCGGCTCTACCCGCGCCGCCGCGACGGGCCGGGGTATGCCGGGATCTTGGCGGAGGCGAGGGCGGCGTTGCCCGACGAGACGGTGCGCGCAGCGGTGCTTGGAGAGAACGCTCGAAGGCTCTTCGGGTTGGCCGATCCAGCCAAACCGACTGGTGCATGAAAAGAGTGTGAAAGACGTTTCAAAAAGCGTCAACATGCCGCTGCGGGTCTTGCGCTTGTTGAGACAAATGTAAAGAACTCTCCACGCAAGTCATTCCCTCCGCATGGCCTACACCTCAATCATTAAAGAATCTCAGTTTCAGCCCGGCGATATGGTCGGCGATTATGCCATTCTGCGTTGCCTCCGCAACGGGTTGCTCGGCGGGCTTTACCATGCACGGGACGGGCGTGACGGCAGCATTTACCTCATTCTTATTCTCCCCGGCACGCTAACGCGCGAGCCGAGTCCGCTCAGCGCCGTCAAAGAGGCTTCGGCGAAGCTCTCCAAGGCGAAGGTGAAGTCGCTCTTCGTCCCGGATCTTGTGGAGATGAACGCGGATCACCTCGTTCTGCGCTATCCTCTGGTAGAGGGGATTACACTTGCGGATTACATGGCCAAAGGCGGTCATGAAGAGGGGCTTCCAGAAGAGGAGGTTGGATTTTTCCTCGACGAGGTGAGCAAGGCGGTCGGCGCGGCCAATCTGCTTGGCATCCCGCACCTCGCACTCTGCCCGGAGGACATTATTGTGGCGAAGTCGGGTGAGGTGAAGGTGCTTGGATTCGGGATTTTCGCCGCTTTGCACCGCCGCAGGTTCGAGATGTATGTGAGCACTGCGATCATTCCGTTGGCCGATTCGGCGGGGCGTGCCGTTTTCACGCCGGTGGACTCGATTGCGCCGGAAATCCGCAACGGCGAAGAGGGGGGCGAGCCAGGCGACGTCTTCGCGCTCGGCTTGCTGGGGCACTATCTTTTTACCGGCCAGCGGGTGGGGCGCGATGACTGGAGGCTCACGGAGCGCCGCGACGATATCGTACCGGGATGGGAGATCCTTTTAGGCGCGGCGAGCGAAGGCAAGGTAGTCGACAGGTATTCCTCCGTTGACCTCTTCCGTCGTGACTTGGCGAATGTCGGGAACCTCACACGGGCATCGGTGAAGAACCGGGACCCCGACACAGGTGAGGAGTTCTTGACTGATGACGGTCGACTCTCGCCGAAGTTTGGCGGAAGCACGGTGCCGCAGCGCTCGTGGCGGCGTCCCCTGTTGCTCGGGGCCGCTCTGGTCGCACTCGGCGCGTTCGGTGCCACGCAGGTGCTGCCGTGGCTGAGATCGCCGGAGTCCCCGCCGCGGGTGGCGTCGGTTCTCGCTGATTCCCGCGCGGATGCCAATGTCGTCCTGCGTGTGCAGCCCGGGGCCGGTGCAGGGCGGGTGCTCACTTTGCAGAGTCCGCCGTTCTCCTTTTCCGGAGGAGAGGTGGCGCTCGACTTGCCGCGCGGCACGCACCGCGTCCGCATAGAGGCAGATGGTTTTGCCGCCACCGAGACGGATTTCGCGGTCAATGCGGAGCCGGTGCGGATGAGCATGGAACTTGTGCCGGAGTGGGGCCGATTGCGTGTCAAGGGCACGCCGGGGGCAGCGCTCTTTTCCGTTACGGAAAACAACGCGGTGTTCGTCGACACGGTAGCGGAGGACGGCGTGCTCTTGCTCGAGGGCCGTTTGCTGGCAAAGGAGCACGCCCTTGAGCTGCGGCTCGAGGGTTATTTGCCGCGGCGGTTTGAGGGCGTGCGCCTGCGCGCCAACGAATGGACCGAGCTCGACGGGCATCTGCAAGACGCGCCCGGCAGCCTCTCGATCCTCGCCGACCGCTCCGGCGTACCCGTGGAGGTCGACGGCGCGTTGCGCGGTAGCACGCCCCTTGAAGTCAAAGGGTTGGCCGTGGGGCGGCCTGTGAAGGTGCGTGTCGGCGGAGGCGATTGGCGCCTCGCAGTACGCGAGGTGACGCTCGGTCGCGGTGAGTCGCAAGTGCTGCACTTCGGCTCCCTTGAGACGACGAGCGGGCAGTTGACAGTACGCGTTGAGCGCGGCGGCGAGCCGCTGTCGGCGGAAGTCCGCGCGGGGCTCCGCGCCCGCATCGGCGGGGTCGAGGTGGAAGGCAAGGCGGAGTTCCGCCGCGAGGTCGCCGCCGGGCGGGGAACCGTTGTCCTCGAGCACCCTGACTTCCGGACGCTGACGCTTCCTTACGAAATTGCCGACGGGGAAGAGAAGAGCCTCGTCGGCGAACTCATCGGGCACCCGGCGCGGCTGCGCATTGAAGGCGATTTTCCCCGCGACGACCGTGCCCGTCTTCTCCTCGACGGTGAGGCACGGCGTGGCGTGCCGCGTGTCGTCGAACTGTCCGCCGAGGAAGAAACGCGCGTCACCCTCGCGGTGCGCGACTTCGAGCCCGTCACCCGCACCTTTGCCCTTCAGCCCAACGAGGAAGCGACTTGGACGCCGCGCCTCGAGCGCCTTCGCGGACCCGAGCCGGGAAGCGGCTGGACGGTGCCTTACCTAGCCTATACTTTTGTGTGGGTGCCGCCTGGGTCGGGAATGATCGGCAGTCCGCTTGCGGAACACAGCCGCCTGCCCAGCGAGGGGCCGCTGACGGAAGTCGCCTTCCGCCGCGGATTCTGGATGGCGTCGCACGAAACGACGCAGGTGCTCTTCGAGCATATAACCGGTGAGAATCCGAGCCGTTTCACCGGTGCGCGGCATCCGGTCGACAGTGTCACGTGGAGCGAGGCCATGGAGTTTTGCCGCCTCATCAGCGAGCGCGAACGTGAGGCCGGACGACTTCCGGAAGGCTATGAATACCGTCTGCCGACAGAGGCAGAGTGGGAATACGCCGCGCGCGCCGGAAGCACGGGCCCGTTCCATTGGGGCGATACGGCTGACGCTAGTAATGCGAATTTCAAGGGACGCTATCCCCGCGAGGCCCACCGCGGTGTGGCCGAGATCGTGCGCGAGGACGCCTACGGCACCGTCGAGGTCGGCAGCTTTCCGCCCAATGCACTCGGTCTTCACGACATGCACGGAAACGTGCGGGAGTGGACGATGGACTACTTCGCCGACAGATTGCCCGGCGGGCGGGTTGAGCCTTTCGTCCGCACAAGCGGCTCACGCGGTCGTGTCGTGCGCGGCGGCGGTTGGGAGGACTTCGCCTTTCGTGCGCGTGCCGCCGCCCGTGACCGCGCCTCGCCGGAGATCCCTAACCATGCCACCGGTTTCCGCGTCGTCCTCGCGCCCAAGCTCGACTGAGCCGCCCGCCGTAATCCAAAGCGCCCAAGGGCGCGCGTATAACCCGCCGGCTCGCAGGAGCACGGGTCTTTAGAGCAACCTGAATCCGTGAGATAAAACGAAAGAAAAAAGATAGAACCTGTTGGGGTTCAGCGGCTAAAGTAGCCTTGAACAAACAAAAACCGAAACACCCAACAAGGAAACATCCGGAGACAAACACAAGTTAAATTTCTTCAAGAAAAATAACAACGGCCCCAGTCTCAAAATGTACAAAGTAGAATAATAGAGGTTCTGTTTATTACACAATTAGGGCACTCTGCAACTATTTTTCTCTGAGACAAAAACAAGTGCTGTTCAGGTCTGGTGCGGGTCTGCCGGTTTGAGCGGGTTTCTCCGCTTTGGTTTGGAATGTTCCGGGACCGGTGTGGTGCGCGGGAGGCACCGGGCCGTCTGGAGATTCAGGCCATCGGTTCATTTCGCTTGCGAGCGGATTTTCCTTCTTTCTGAAGCCTGTCTACCGCCGCCTTCGGAGAAACTCCCGCCCGCGCGCCGCCGTGCCGAGGCCGGTCCCGTGTCTTCGGGGAAAATCCGGAACGATGAACTCCATCGCAATCCTGTTTACACCGGCAGGGACGGCGGGCATATTGGCGGTATGAAGGTGGAATCGGAAGCAGTGGTCGGCAGTGAGTGTGGCGCGGTGGCCGGAGGTGCGGGCGGAGGCACCTTTTTGGCGCATGTCGCGGCGGCCGCCGCCGCGGTCGAAGGACGGCCGTCGTGGGATGACTACTTCATGGGAGCGGCGTTGCTCATCGCTTCACGCTCGGCCTGTGAGCGCTTGAACGTCGGGTGCATTCTCGTCTCCGGCGGCGAACACCGCAACCGCATCATCGCGGCGGGCTACAACGGGTTTTTGCCTGGCTCGCCGCACCGCAGTCGTGTGCGCGAGGGGCACGAGCAGGCAACGGTGCATGCCGAGCAGAACGCCATTGCCGACGCCGCGCGGCGCGGTATCTCGGTGGACGGGGCGACGGCCTATATAACGCACTTTCCCTGCATCAACTGTGCGAAGATTCTCGCTTCGGCGGGAATTCGCGGGATCAAATACCACTCGGACTACCGCAATGATCCGATTGTCACCGAGCTTCTCGAGGAGGCGGGGGTGTCGGTGGAAAAACTGGGTTAAAACATGCGCGACACGGAATCACAGTTCACCAGCTTGAGCGGCAGTTTGCTCGCCGCCCATCCGACCTTGCTCGATCCGAATTTCGCCCGCTCCGTGGTGCTTCTCACGGCGCACAGCGAGAGCGACGGCGCACTTGGTGTCATCCTCAACCGGCCGGTGGAACGTACACTCGGCCAGTTGAAGGCAGAATTCAAAGAATCTCCGGTGGGCCGGGTGCCGGTCTATCTGGGCGGTCCCGTCGCGCCTGCGGAGGTGCTCCTCGCGGCGTGGAGCTGGGACACGGAGGGAAGCGCTTTTCGACTCCACTTCGGGATTTCCGCTGAGGCCCTGTCGGAGATGCTGCAGTCGGACGTTGATGTCATCGCGCGAGCCTTCCTTGGCTACGCGGGCTGGGGCGAGGGGCAACTGGAGGGCGAGATCGTGGCCAATTCGTGGATTCTCGCGCCGATCCATCCGGATTTTCTTGAAGCGGACGGCGGTGAAGCGTGGGGCGGGGTGGTGCGTGCGCAACGTCCCGACCTTTCCGCGCTCGTCGATGTGCCCGGCGACCCGTCGTTGAATTGAGGTTCAGCCCGCGGTGAGGACGAGGCGCGCCGAATCAAGGCGGATATGCGCTTCGCCGATGAACTTGTTCACCTCGTTGAGAACGGTTTCGGCGAGACGGATTTCGTCTTCGCGGATGGAGGGATTGATGCGGCGAAGGTTGCGGAGGCGGCGGGCCTCTCCACCGAGTTGACGGCGCGCCCGTTTGCGCCCGTGGGCGATGAGTTCGTCGCTTTGGCGCACGGCGCTCTCCCGCGAGGCGCTGAGCATGCGGGCGGTCAGTTCGCGCAACCCGGCGGCGTTCTTTTCGAAGCGGAAGGCGGAGTCCGCGCGCGCGTTGCGCCGGATGGCCTCGAGCGGATGATCGGCGGTTACATCCGCGCCCGCCGGATCCACGACGACTCGGATAGGTGCGGGCGGGAGAAAGCGGTCGACGTGCAGGCGGGCTGGGGCGACGCACTCGACGACATAGACCGTTTCGAGGAAAACGGGCGGCGAGCCGTGCTTGCCCGCAAGAGTGACGATGCCGCTTGTGCCGCGGTCGGACCCGAGGATCAGGTCGATGGAGTCGCGCACGACGGGATGATCCCAAGTGAGGAACTGAATGTCCTCGCGGCCGAGCGCCTTGGTGCGGTCGAAGGTGGCGGAGAGACCGTCGGGCGGCAGGCCGGGGAGGACTTCGCTGCTGAAGTTGCCCTGTTGCAAGTGCACGGTGCGCTCGTCGACCTCCTCCGCGTCGACCCCGAAGTGGTCGAAAACGCGGGTCATGAACTCTTCCAGCGCGGAATCCCCGTCGATCCTTCGGATTTTGTCGATGAGAAGCCCGGCGCGCTCGGGGCGATTGGATTGTAGCGCGAGGAGCCGGTCCTGCCCTTTGCGCAGACGCTCTTCGAGGCGGGCGCGGTAGCGGGCGGTGTCTTCGATGAGTTTCGCGGTCTCGTCCACCGGCTCGTGCGCGCTGAGGTGGAAGTCGCACGCAAGCGACCGCACGCGCCTACCGAATTTCTCAAGGTAGGCGTTGCCCCCGCGCAAGGCGTGCTCGATACCGTCGAGTCCGTCGTGGTGCCAGCGCTGGAGAAGCTCAGTGGCGCTCCCGCGCAGGAATGGAAGGTGGATCTTGACGTCCGCGGTCTGGCCGATGCGGTCGAGTCGGCCGATACGTTGCTCAAGGAGTTCCGGATCCAGCGGCAGATCGAAGAGGACCAGATGATGCGCGAACTGAAAATTCCGGCCCTCGCTTCCGATTTCCGAGCAGATGAGCACCTGCGCCCCGCCGGGCTCGGCGAACCATGCCGCGTTGCGGTCGCGTTGGATGAGAGTAAGGCCCTCGTGAAAGACGCCCGTCTTCACGTTGATCTCCTGCGCGAGCGCTTCGGCGAGCGCGAGGGCCTTCAGTGGCGTCCGGCAGATGACGAGGACTTTTTCGTCGGGCATGGAGCGGAGGAGTTCCGCCAGCCAGTGCGCGCGCGGCCCGCCGCGGTAGTCAAACCGGGCCTGTGCGAGGGCAGGGTCGTCGTCCAACTCGAACTCACGCAAGAGACGATCTTGCAACTCCTCCGGGCTGAGCCCGGGGCGCGGAGCGAGAGGAGTCGGGAGGGCAACACGCTTCGGAAATCCGGTGAGGGCCTCGCGGGTATTGCGGAAGAGCACCCGCCCCGTGCCGTGCCGGTCGACAAGGTCGTCGAGGAGGCTTGCGCGGGCCTCGGTGTCGCCCGCCCGGATGGCGCGGGCGTACTCGCGAAGGGTGTCAGGATCGCTCTCGAAGAGGGATTCGAGTGTTGCTTGGTCGCGCGTGGAGAGCGCCCGCCCGGAGTAGAGCTTGTCGGCCACGGCGGCCACTTTGGAAAAGTCCTTCTGCTCTTCCGTGAAGCGCGCGAGGTCCGGGTAGCGCGCGGGGTCGAGGAGGCGCAGACGCGCAAAGTGGCCCGCGATGCCGAGTTGCTCGGGCGTGGCCGTGAGAAGGAGGAGACCGGGCGCCTTCGCTGCCAGACGCTCCACCACAGCGTATTCCGGCGAGGGACCGTCCGGGCTCCATGAGAGGTGGTGCGCCTCGTCCACAACGACGATATCCCAGCCCGCCTCCGTCGCCGCGCGCGCCCAGCGGTCGTTCTCCACAAGCAGGCTGATGCCACAGATGACCCGCTGTTCTTCGAGGAACGGGTTGCGGGATGCCTCCGCTTCCCGGACGCCGCCCACGGCCTCGCACCGCTCCTCGTCCATGAGCGCGAACCAAAGATTGAACCGGCGCAACAGTTCGACAAACCACTGATGCACGAGCGAGTCCGGCACAATAACGAGAATCCGCTCCGCCCGCCCGGTGAGGTGGAGCCGGTGGAGGATGAGGCAGGCCTCGATAGTCTTGCCCAGTCCGACCTCGTCGGCGAGGAGCACCCGCGGCAGGTAGCGGCCCGCGACCTCGGCGGCGATGTGGATCTGGTGCGGAATGAGATCGATGCGCCCGCCAAGGAAGCCGATTACTTCCGAGTTGCGGATGCGGCTGGTGTGGCTGAGGGCATCGTAGCGCAGGTCGAAGTCCTCCGGCGGATCGACCGTCCCTTGAAAGAGGCGGTCAATGGGGTCGCTCGAACTCTCCGAGTCATCAAGGTCCGCCTCGGAAACAGTCCCCGCCTCGCCAGTGTAGTGGAAAAGGGCGTTCCTTTGTGCGACGGACGTCACAATCATCGGTTTGCCGCCGGGGATGAAGACCGTGTCGCCCACGTTAAAACGACTGCGCTTGAGCGGAGCATGCTCTCGCGCATAGCGCCGCCGCTCCCCGCTCGCAGGAAAGAAGACAGCGACCTGAAAGCGGTCGGCCTCCTCAACAACGCCCAGCCCGAGTTCGGGTTCGGGCTCGCTCATCCACCGTTGTCCGGGCAGCGGTTGCTCGTCCATGGTGCTGGATTGTCGCGGAGCCACCGTCAATGTCGAGAGCCGAGCGGCAGTGCCGGGCGGCGTCCGCACCGTTCAACCGTGCCGTTGGCCCCCTGCGCCTACTTCGCCCGCAGGAGCGGGAGGTAGCTGCCGAAATGGGCGAGCATGAGGACGGCGGCGATGATCGTCAGAACAAGCCCCGGGAGGATACCCCCCGGATCAAGAAACAGATGGAAAAGCACGATGTTCACTAAAACCGGCGCAAGCAGGACCAGCGCCAGCGGAACAAAGAGCCCCGCAAGGATAAGCGCGCCGGTGACGACTTCAACAACCCCGATGAGCGGAATCATGTAACCCGTTTCGGCGAGTGCGCCCATAAAGGCACCCGCCGCTTCTTGCATCTCCGGCATGGGAAGAAAGCCGAGAAATTTGTTCGCGCCGAAGACAATCATGGCGAGACCGAGGATGATGCGGAGGATGAGGATGACTTTTTGATTCATGGTAACGCGTTTTGGTTGATTGGAGTGGTATACCTTGCCGCGCCCGGAAACACGCCCGTGCAAAGCGGCAAAACCATAGTAGTAGAATCAAATCAATGTCATCCCGCGGGACCTATGGCAAGACCGAGTTGCCGGAAGATCCGTCGTCAATCAATATTACTCAGAGAAAGCACATGCAAGTAATTTAATTATGAAATGAGTTTGTGCTGTATAAATACTTGGGAAAATAAGTGCTGTTGGGCGAAATCGATGTTTGCCATGTGCCGGAGTGCGGCGCACTACATTTGGTTCCATGGGGTTTGCGGGGGCAGGTGGCTGGAGGAGCGTGCGGCGGCGCGGTTTCGCGCTTGTCGCGGCGCTCGCGCTGATGGCCTTTCTTGTTCTGCTTATCGTCAGTCTGTCGGCTTTGGCGCGGGTGGAGACGGGGGCGAGCCGGGCGGCCCGGCAACTCGCTCTTGCCAAGCACCAGGCGCTTTTCGCGCTCGATCTGGCGCTGGCCGATCTCGCCCGGCACGTCGGCGACGACCGCTCGGTAAGCGCGCGCGCGGACCTTCTCGGCGAGGTGGCCCCAGACTCCGAAACCGCACTGTGGACGGGCGCATGGAGCGTTTTTCCGGACGGCTCGGGCGGACGGGTGGAGGGGCCGGTGTGGCTGGTCTCCGGAGAGGCATCCGTACCCGGCGAGGTTGCGGCGGCGGCACCCGCCGGACGGGCCGGACCGGGGGCAGAGGCGATTTTGCTGCGTTCGGGGCGCGAAGGGCTGGCGCCGGTGGTGGTGCCGCTGGTTTCGGTGGAAGGGGAGGGCGGCGATGCGTGGCCGCTCGGGCGCTATGCCTACTGGGTAGGCGACGAAAATGTGAAGGCGCGCATTGTGACCGAAGCGGAGGAGACAGCATGGGCCGGGGTGGCGGAGGCAAACAGCGCCGCCGCCTTTTTGCGCCGCGAAGTGTATGCGGGGGCCTTTGCTGATCCGCTGGATCCGGACGCCGGTTGGCGCGCTCAGCTGGCCTCCGTGCAGGTGCCGCGGCAGACCCGATTTCTGGACGGTTTCGACGGTGAGGCGTTTCTTGCGGCGTCGGAAGATTTCAGCGTGTATGGGGAGGGTTTACCTGTCGACACGGTGCGCGGCGGTTGGAAGCGCGTGGTGCGCCCCGATGCGCTTGAGGCGACCCTGCCGGCGCCTTTCGCCGATGCCGCCCGCTACTTCGACCATGGCCGGAACTTCGACCGTTTTTCGGGACGGCCGGGTGTCGCCCTTGCGATGGATGGAAACATGCCGTTGCTGCCCGCGGATGTGGAGATAGTGAGTGCGTTCAGCGGCTTCCATCCCGTCCTCACGGAGGTGGCGGTGAAATGCGGTGTCTTTCACGCCACCGACGATGCAACGCGCGACGTGCGCATCCGTTTTCACATCGAGTTCGAGATCTATAATCCCTACGCTTTTCCGCTGGACCTCGGGCACGCGGCGGGTGACGACGAACCGTATGAGCTGGTCGTTTCCGGGATGCCGCGGGTGCTGGTGACCAATCTCACACGGGAGGACCGCCTCCTTGCGGACATCGATCTACAGAGGGCGCTGGACTTCCGCGGCATCGCCACTTCGCCGATGGTGTGGGTGGGGCTGAGGGAGCTGGCCGACGGCGGACGCTACCTCATGATGCCCGGCGAGGTCCTGCGTCTTCGGGAGCCGCGGCAGCCGCAGGGTCTGGTGCGCACCGATCCGGGCGGGCGGCAGTTTGCCGATCCCGAAATGTATGGGCAGCCCGGCGACGAGATCGAAGTCGAGCTGCTTTTTCCCCCCGATTACCGCGGCACAGCCTTTAAACTGGTGCAACGTCCGGCGGGGGGTGACGAGCGCCCGGACGAGGAGGACAAGGTGGTTTTCGCGGTGACGGGGGTGCCCTTCGAGGACGACCGCTTCATCCCGACATTGAGCCGGCGCTTTTTCCTCTCCCGCAGCGATGGATACACGGAGGAGGACTACAGCTTTGGCTTCCACTTCAAGCTCTTTGACGATCCGCTCGGGCCGGACGGGCTGGCGGCGTATGCGCGCGGGTTCGACCTGCGCCGACCGGTCATCAATTTCGTTGAGCACCCGGACCGCTTCGAGGTGCTGTCGCGACGTCCCGGCGAAATCGCCATCATCGACGATTTTTTCTCCGACCTCGACGGGTTTGGCAACCGCCGCCAAGTCACGGGCATGGACGGATCGCCGCAGCGCGTGCGCACCGACCGCGACGTGCGCCTCTACGACGTGCCTGAGACGAACCTCTGGACGCTCGGGGCGCTGCGCCACGCGCCGCTGGAGGATTGGCCACCGTATTCCCTCGGCGAGCCGGGCCGCCGCGGGTTGAATGAAGTTTTTGATACTCACATGGTGGAACCGGTAGCATCGGCGGCATGGTTGCGTGAGACGGAAAGGCATGGAAACGACGGCGATCCGGGCCTTCGCGTGCGCGGCGCGTTCAACGTGCATTCCACCTCGGTGGATGCATGGCGCGCCATTCTCGCCATGGGCCTGCGGGATTATGCGGTCGACCGCGGGGCGGCCGCGCCGCGTGCCCTCTCGGCGGAGGCGGCGTATTTCCGTCATCCCTTCGGCGCCGCCATGCTGCGTACCGTGGGTGAAGACGGGCCGGGCCCCGACGGTCTTTATCGCGAGGGACTTCGGTCTTTTGCGGCGGAGGCATTGCAACCGCTCGCCGAAGCCGTGGTCGACGGCGTGCGGCGGGAAGGCCCCTTTCCTTCCGTGGCGGCGTTTCTCGAGAGCGGCGTCATTACCGATGCCCTCGCGCAGAGCGGTTTGAACACGGGTCTGCCGGAGGCTTCGCCCGGATACGTGCGCCAAGGCGATGTCGTGGAGGCGCTCGCTCCTTTTCTCTCGGCACGCTCGGACACCTTTGTCGTACGTGCCTACGGCGACGTGCTCAACCCCGCCACCGGGCGCGTGGAGGGGCGGGCCGCGTGCGAAGCGGTCGTGCGGCGGACGGGTGCCGTCGTGCCCTTGGCCGCGTCGGAATACGAACGCGAGTTTGAAGTCATCTCTTTCCGGTGGTTGGATTGGAAGGGAGGATGGAGCGAATGACACTGCGGCGTTGGATTGCGTTGTCTTTCTCAACGATTCTCGCGGGGGCCGCTGCCCTTTCCGCGGATACGGAGCGTGCGGTCACGTTCACCGTCTTCGGGGAGACCGGACACGATTGGTCGGGGCTCTATTATTCGCCTGACGGCGAGTCCTTTGAAGAGCTGCCGTTTGTCCGCTACACGCGCAGTACGCCGCAACGCGCCACGATCACCGACGACCGCATCCGCATACACCGCCGCGATCTCGCCGCCGATGGCACCTCTCTCTACGCGGTGGCGGGGGAGGCAGTAATCGATGCCGGGCTCGACAGGGTGCTGCTGTTTTTTTTCGCCGAGCGCGGCGGCCCGCGGCGGGAGGGACGTGCGCGCTTCCGGATCATGGCCATGGACGACAGCGTCATCGCCTTGCCGCGCGACCATCTGGTTTTCTTCAACGCCACGGGAGTACAGTTGTTCGGCGCGCTGGACCGGGAGGAGTTGACCCTCAATCAAGGCCAGAGCCGCGCGCTTGACTTGCGCGGACTCTTCGGGCGGGAAGTGCCGGTTGGCTTGGTCGTGCGCAGCGGCGAGACCTTCGAGCGTGTCCTCGTCAACCGATTGCGGTTCTCCCCGGACCGCCGCACCGTCATTCTCCTGCTTCCGCCCCGGCGAGAGGGATCCTACCGCATTCAGGCCGTGCGCCTTTCGGAAACGGCGGAATAATAAGAAAATAAGGTCCAGCAGGAAGACGGCTCAAGTATCTCGAAGAAAAATCTTTTTCCTTTTCTGAATTGATGGGAGAACTTAAAATCTGAAAAAATTACCCAGCTATATATCATCAAGCTTTGTGAATGAACCGTAAGCGGTGGTTGCCGGTGGAAGGGCAGCGGGTGCGGAGAGCCTCGAACACGCCGACCTCGCAGCGGGGCGCTCCCGTGCCTGCCGCCGGGCCGTCGATGACTTGCTGCGGCGACATCCCGCAGCCCTTGCCCTGCGACCATTTGTCCCATGCCCCCCTGGCGCCGGTGTCATCCTCCGCAGGCATGGGCGAGGCCGAGTCCGGATGCCGTCTTTCCCAGGTTTGATTAAACAGGCTTATGCTGCGGGCTGTCTCCGTGCATGCAGCTTATGGATTTCGTGGTTTTTCATCCACTATTCGCTTGCTTCGCACGGGAGCATTCATTGTTTTTTCAGGTTTTCGGCTGTCTCCCGATTCCTTCTTTGGAGTCGGGGCTGTCCGGAAAACGGGTAAATCTGAAACTTATTTCATTATGGCAACCAAAGTAGCAATCAATGGATTCGGCCGCATCGGCCGACTCGTCTTCCGCGCGATCGTGGAGCAAGGCCTCCTCGGCAAGGATGTCGAAGTGGTGGCGGTCAACGACCTCGTCCCCGCCGACAATCTGGCCTACCTCCTAAAGTATGACTCCGTGCAGGGGCGCTTCCAAGGCACGGTGACAAGCGAGAAGTCCTCGCCCGACGCCACCGAGGACGACACACTTGTCGTCGACGGGCAGCGCATTCGGTGCCTCGCCGTGAAGGAAGGGCCCGCCGCAATGCCGTGGAAAGACCTCGGCGTGGATATCGTCATTGAGTCCACCGGCCTCTTTGTGCAGGACACTGCCGCGGAGGGGCATATAAAGAGCGGCGCGAAGAAGGTGATCATCACCGCGCCGGGCAAGGGCGACGGGGTGAAGACAGTCGTCATGGGCGTCAACGACGGCGACCTCACGGCGGAGGACATGCTTATTTCCAACGCCTCGTGCACGACCAACTGCCTTGCCCCGGTGACCAAGGTGGTGCTGGAAAATTTCGGTATCGCCGAAGGTCTTATGACCACGGTGCATGCCTACACGGCCACACAGAAGCCCGTCGACGGCCCCAGCCGCAAGGACTGGAAGGGAGGTCGCGCCGCCGCGATCAACATTATTCCGTCGACGACGGGCGCGGCGAAGGCTGTCGGCCTCGTCATCCCCGAGGTCAAGGGCAAGCTCACCGGCATGGCCTTCCGTGTGCCGACGCCGACGGTCTCGGTCGTGGACCTGACCGTCAAGACGGAGAAACCGACGAGCTACGAGGAAATCTGCAAGAAGATGAAGGAAGCCGCCGAGGGTCCGCTCAAGGGCATCCTCGAATACACGGAGGACGAGGTGGTCTCCTCCGACTTCATCCACAGCCCGGCCTCGTCGATCTTCGACGCGGGCAGCGGCATCGGCCTGAGCGATACCTTTTTCAAGCTTGTGAGCTGGTATGACAACGAATGGGGTTACTCCTACCGGGTCGTCGACCTGCTCAAGAAGGTGATGGCTCTCTAAGCGGGGGCCGCCCCACTTTTCCGCCGCCCTTCGTCCGACAGTATCATTTCGGCGGAGGGCGGCTTTTTTGCCGACTGCCTCTTTCGTTTCCACGGCGACCGGCAGTCGATACGGGGCACGGCCCCGCTCTCCACATTCTCACGACAACCGATCCTTCCGGTCCGCACCCCGTGCCCGACCGGCTTCAGCCTAATACAACCCGCATCCCACCTTTACCATGGCAATCAAAACCATCGAAGACATTGAAGTGACCGGCAAACGCGTGCTCGTGCGCGTCGACTTCAACGTGCCCGTCAAGAACGGCGCGATCACCGATGATTCGCGGATCATCGGGGCGCTGCCCACCATCCGCCACCTCGTGGAAAAGAAGGCAAAGGTCATCCTTTGCAGCCACCTCGGCCGGCCCAAGGGCGAGCGCAACCGCGACTTCACCCTACAGGCCGTCGCCCTCGACCTCTCCACCAAACTGGGCGCGCCCGTCACCTTTCTCGACGACTGTGTGGGCGAGCAAGTGGAGATCGCCGCGCGCGGCATGATCGACGGCCAGGTGATGCTCTTTGAGAACGTACGCTTCCATCCCGGCGAGGAGAAGAACGACGCGGAGTTCGCCAAGGAACTCGCCAAGGTGGCCGACATCTTCGTGAACGACGCCTTCGGCACGGCGCACCGTGCCCACGCCTCCACCGAGGGTGTCACGCATCATATGAAAGAATCCGTCGCGGGTTACCTCATCCAGAAGGAGCTGGAGTTTCTCGGCGAAAAGACGGCCAATCCCGAAAGGCCTTTCCTCGTCATCCTCGGCGGGGCCAAGGTGAGCGACAAAATCTCCGTCATCGACGCGCTCCTCGAAAAGGCCGACACCATCCTCATCGGCGGGGCCATGGCCTACACCTTTCGCCTCGCCCTCGGCGGCGAAGTGGGCGACAGCCTCGCCGAGCCGGACAAGGTCGACACGGCCAAGGCCGCTCTCGAAAAAGCGAAGGAAAAGGGTGTCGAGTTTCTCCTGCCGGAAGACAACGTCGTCTGCGACAATCTCGACTTCAAGGCGGGCACCCTCGGCGAAACGAAAGTCGTGGAAGGCGATATCGAGAAAGGCTGGGAAGGCGTCGACATCGGTCCCAAGACGGTCGAGCGCTACAAGGCCGAAATCGCCAAGGCCAAGACCGTGCTTTGGAACGGCCCCATGGGGGTCTTTGAGATCCCGGAGGCCGCGCAGGGTACCTTCGCCATCGCGCAGGCCGTGGCCGAGGCGGATTGCGTATCCATTATCGGCGGGGGCGATTCTGTCACCGCCATCAAGCGAAGCGGCTACGGCCAAAGCGTCAGTTTCATGAGCACGGGCGGGGGCGCCAGCCTCGAGTTCCTCGAAGGCAAGGAACTGCCCGGCGTGGCTGCCCTCGACCGCAAGTGACGGGGGCGCTGTCCTTTCGTATGTAACTAATTTTCTAATACTGGAACCATGAGCAAGAATATCCGCCGCTACCTCATCGCGGGCAACTGGAAGATGAACAAGACTGCGTCGGAGGGCACCGCCCTCGTGCGCGAGATTCACGTCGAAGTTGGTCAGCAGTCCGATGTGGGCGTCGTCGTGTGCCCGCCCTTTACCGCGCTCGAATCGTGTGCGAAGGCCCTCGAAGAGTCCACCATTCTGCTCGGCGCGCAGAACATGCACCCGAAATCCGAGGGTGCCTACACCGGCGAGGTCTCGCCCCTAATGCTGCGATCACTCTTCTGCACCTACGTAATTCTTGGCCACAGCGAGCGCCGCGAGTATTTCGAGGAGACCGACGCTTTCATCAACGAGAAAGTCGTCGCCGCCCTTGACAGCTCCCTTAAGCCGATTCTCTGCGTGGGCGAGACGCTCGAACAGCGCGAGGCGGAGGAAACCACCGCCGTTGTCGAGGCGCAACTCGCGGGCGGCCTCAAGGGTGTCAACGCCGAACAGGCGGAGAATGTTGTCATTGCCTACGAGCCCGTCTGGGCCATCGGCACCGGCAAGACGGCCACACCCGAGATGGCGCAGGAAGTCCACGGCTTCATCCGCAAGTGGCTCGAGAAAAATATCGGCGAGACCGCTGCCTCCAAGATGCGCATCCTCTACGGCGGTTCCATGAAACCCGCCAATGCCCGCGACCTTCTTGCCAAGGAAGATATCGACGGCGGCCTCATCGGCGGCGCCTCCCTGCAAGCCAAATCTTTCGCCGAACTCGTCACCATCGCCCGCTCTCTCGTCTAGGCAAACGTTTTGTTCTTCGTTTCTAAAGCACCGTCCGCTTCAAATTTCTCGAAGAAAATAGGCTTGTGTTTGTGGGACGGATGCTTCATGGTTTTTTCAAGATGGGAGAAATCAGAATAAAACGTGAGGATGGGCCGGCGGTTTATCATGTGACATCGCGGGTGATCCAGAAGCGTCGCTTGCTGTTGGAGGGTCAGCGGGAGGTGTGGGTGGCGGCGCTGCACCGTGCGGCGGAGTTCAGCGGGGTGGAAGTGATCACCTACTGTGTGCTGGAGACGCATTTCCATATTCTTGTGCGGATTGATCCGGCGGCGCGGTTGTGCGACGATGCCACCTTGGTGCGGCGCTACCGCGCGCTTTACGGGGCTTCGCGCGCGCAGTGGAGCGGGCTCAACGCGGAGGAACTGAAGCACGCGCTGGCAAACGATCCGCCGGAAGTGGCGG